>NZ_DATGCW010000159.1:0-4752 GCF_035311605.1 Saliniramus sp. | reverse complement strand
AGACGGGCACGTGAGAGGAAATGCGCCGCCATCACGCCACTCCTGCCGACGCCGCATCGACTACGGGCCGCATCAGAACACCGATATGCTCCTCGCGCGGACCGAAGCGCCAGCGCGCCCGGTCGATCGGCAGATCCCGCCGGGTTTCGACGCGCTGCATGCGAATAGTGCCTTCAAGCCCGTCCCGGCGATAGGCGGCGTCGAGGGCAATGGTGGCCTCGCCCTCCCCACCTCCGATGAGGGCGCGGCGCAGCTCCGTCCGCGCCGGGGCCGCATCCTCCTGCGCATCATAGGCGGCCAAAGCTTGTGGCAGATCCGGCGCGTCGACGATACGGGCCGATGGCGGCAGGCTGAGGGGACAGGCCTTGCGGCCCGCACTGAGCACGAATTGCGGGCGCGCGAGCGCCTGTGCGATCTCGTCCAGATCGAAAGGCAGCTCGCTTTCCGCATCAGGCACGATGGCGGCGACAGTGAAGGCGGCATCAGTGAGATATGCGCGCTGCGACAGGATCGTATTGAGCTCCTCCTTCGGTAAGGCGAGCGCCGCGCGGCGCGTGGCGAAGCGCCGATTGCGCCGCGCCGGCGCGGTCTGCGTCGTGTGATAATCGACGAGCGGCGTGCCCGGCGCATCGACGCGTATGGCGAAGGCGAGACTGCGTGCGAGCCTATCCTGACGCGGATCGTCCCGGGTCAGGCCGAGCGCGGCTGCTACCATACCCGTCAGCGCCGAATGGCTCGGACGCGTCGCGCTTACCCGCCGCTCGCCCGGTGCGACGTCACCGAAGGCCATCAACGGTGCGGCCAGGGTAAAGACGAGAAACCCCGTCATCACAGCCCATCCGTCACGAAATTACCGATTTCCCTTATGGAACCGGAGCCGTCCGGGACGCTGAATGCGGCGGATGCCGGCGCGTCGTCGGGATAGGACCGATCGAAGGCGTCCTTCGTCCCTGCGAGCTTCCTGATTGATGCCGCGAGAAGATCGTTGGGCTGGGGATCAATTCGGTCGACCGGCTCGACGAAGGCGCCGGCAAGCGTGCGCGGCGCCCCGTCGCCCCGCTCCGCTAGCATATAGGAGGTGCGGGCATAGCTGCCGAAACTCTTGGCCTTGCCACGCGGCCCGACTGTGGCAGCCGCCGTCACGAGCGCCTCCAGCGCCTTGCGCGCCACACCGGCATCGCCGGCGAGATTCTCCAGAAGCAGCGCCCGGTCGATGCACAGGTACAGGTAGAACACGCCCGAACCAAAACCCGCCTCGCCGATAAACCCTGCCCCGGCATCCTCGGCGGACTTCTTGAGATCGTCGACTGCGGTATAATAGTCATCCTCCACCACCACCCGATGGGTCGTTACCGCATGCGCGACGGAGACCGCCGCCTCGCGGTTGAAATCGGGGTGGCTGGCGAGCATCCGCCCGAACATGGCGACATCCGCCGCGGTATCGCGCTCGGTCAGGACCATCGGCGCGATCTTGGCCAGATCGGTCTCGTCCGCGCCATCGGCGCGGGCATCGGCCAGCGCGAGCGCCTTCTCCTGCTCGCCGGGAGAGATGAAGGCGAGCTGTTCGGTGAAAGTGGGATTGGGATCATCCTCCTTCTTCAGCTTGCCGAAGATCGAGGCGATGTCACGCGCCACGCTGCGCGCTTTGGCGGCATCGCGGCCTTTCTCCAGAAGGTGCTTCTCGACGAGGGCGCCAATGCGCGCCGTGCGCTTGCCGAGATATCCGTCGAGCGCCTGCGCAAACGCATCCGACTCGCGCCAGGATCGCTTCAGAGCCTGCGACGACACCCGCAAGCGCGGATACCCGCCCATCACGGCCGTCTTCGGCCGCCCGGTATCATCCCGGTTGAGGTTGGCGGGCGGGTAGAATGTCAGCAGATGCAGCTGAATGAAGCGGTCGACAATGGAAGGCATGGGTTTTCCTCGAAACGATCAGGAAGCTGCGGGATCGGGCTGGCCGTCTTTTGTGCCAGGGCGCGCATCCGGATGCGCCGGCGCGGCGAAACCGGCCCCGTAATAGGCGAAGGCGAGATTGCGGCGCATTTCCTCGCGATCGAAATAGAAAACGGTTCGCGCCAGATCGACGACGTTCACCGTACCACCGAGGATCGCGATCGCCCGGCGGAAGGCGCGTGCAATCTCATCCTCGCCATCGGCGGCGACCAGACGCTCGAACCGCAACGGCTTGAGCGCAGCGCTCTCGCCGTCATTGAAATCAGTGCGCCCGATGGCGCGAGCGAAGGGTGTCCGCGCATCATCCGCGCGGATATGCGCGAGCAGGATGGCAAGCGTCGCCACGCGCGGCAGATCGCGCTGCGACAGACCCGGGCTCACCTTGCGCAGATCGCGAAACAGGCGAAACGTTGCCTCCTGCATGGCCGCTTCGAGTGGTGAGGCGCGTCGCAAACGGGAGAGGGCCGCACGCTCTCCGGGGCGGCGCGATTGCGCATCCGGTTGGAGCGAGCGCCACCAGCGACGCGCCATCGTCCCCACATCATCCGGGCGCGGCGCGGACTGATCGACCTTGGCATTCTGATCATCCTCGGCGGATGTTCCGGCTTCGGACATCGCATAGCTCCTCAAGCCGCTTGTCGGCGGTGATATGTTCAGGCGGCAGCTTTGCCGCTCATCTTTTTCTTGCCGCGCTTGCTTTCAGGCGGCGGCAGGCCGAGATACGCGAACAGTTTCCCGCCATCCTTGCCGTAGCCGCTGAGCAGCCAGACCAGGTTACGCCGCGCCGCGACCACCTTGCCCATATCGGCAAGTCGCCCTGATTGCGCGGAGAATGGCGCGTAGCGATCAAACAGATCATATGCGACCGGTTCGAGCGCCCGTTTTCGAAAATCCGCGCCCGCCACGGCTATCGCATCCGCGTCATGCGGATCTGCATCCAGCCGCGCGGCGAGGCTGGCCAGCGTATCGAAGAAGGCGCCCTGCGTGCGGTGTTGAAACGATTCCGCGACCGCATCAAGCCGCGCCGCGCCCGCATCGGCGATGGTCAGCGCATGGCGCAGATTGCGCAGCAGACTGCCGTTGACGAGATTGGCCGCCCCGACGAGATCGCGCGCGGCGTAGCCGAGGCGTGCATTGGCGTCGTCATCCGCGAGGATGAAAAGCGGAAACTGCGTCTCGACGAAACCGCGCGCCTTCATGTTGTCCATGTCGTAGCCGGCGGCCTTCAGGCGGGTTCCACCGGCACGCAGCGCTTGCAACCGGCGTCGTGCGGTCAGTACCGCCGGAGCGGGACGGCGCAGGTAATCGCTGCCTTCCGGCGTCAAGGCCAGATCGATCCAGTGGCGATAGGTGAGCCCGCCGGGCTGGGGATGGACATAGAGCCATTCGGTGCTGGTCGCCTTCTGGCGATACATCGGCGAGAGCGGATGACGCAGCGTGGCGTAATTCATGCCCCACGGCTTCGTGCGATAAGTGCGCACGCAGGTGGTAACAGGCTCCCCGGTGATGGCACAGGTCACGCCCTCTCCGCCGGCCTCGACATCCAGCCGGATGCGCCGGGGCATGCCCCAGTAGACTCCGCGCGGATCGACATCGTCTTCCCCCAAAGGCGGCTTCTTGCCCTCCGAGGTCCGGGTCGGGGCGAGCCAGGGGAAAATGCGCGGCAGGGTTTGCGGCGTGATTTCGGGTGCTTGCGCGGCAGCATTCTCCAGATTGAGCCACAAAAGATGCCACAGGGCCGGCTTGTCCGGCGGGGCGAGCACCAGCGTCGTCAGCGGGCCGCCGCCGCGCAGGGAGGTGCGGTGCCCCGCCCCGCCGCTCGGCGCATAGGCCTGCAATGTGAACAGCGCCATGGCCGCTGCCGGTAGCGACAGGGCGGGAAACCGTCCCCGCTTCTGGAAAAGATCGCCGTTGTTGCGTTCGGTATTCGCACCGGGCGCCTCGATCATCAGGCCGGAAACGCGAACCGCCTCGCCTGCGAAATCCTCGCAATCCTGCATGAAGCGGGGGCCGTCCCCGGTCAGTGCGAAGGCGGCGGCGAGGGGCGCGAAACGCGCGGCGAGTTCCTCGGAACCGGGCGGCGCCTGCCACCAGCCGCGCCAGGCGCGATCATCCTGCGGCTGACAGCTGCAGGCGAGCAGCCCGATCATGAACTCGACCGCCGCCGCATCGAAATCCGCCCTCCCCCAATCGAAGGCGATGACGGGATCCTCCGCGAGGCCCGACACGACTCCCGCCGGCGCAACCCATTCCCGCGCCCCCGAGAGCCGCCGCACCGGCAACCAGCGCTCGCTCAGCAGATTGAAAACGCCTTCAGCCATGAGCCCCCACGAATCACGCGCCTGCGCTGCAATCATGTTTGCCGTATCGGATCAGGATTGCAAGAATGTCAGACGGATTACACACAAAAGATTGTGGATGCGCGCACGATCCATCGCCGCGCATCCACGCTTCAAGAGCTTGCACCCAAAGGGACAGCTTGGTATGCTCACGTTTGTGAAGTTTGGTGTAGAATATTCGTCTATGGCGGCTCCATTTTGCACCTCCTTCCGCACCAACCGCGTCTGAGCTTTCCGGACACGGGACGCGGTACCTACCAGAGCCGACCGCTCCACGCGGTCGGCTGCTCCATGCGCTGCCATGATCAAGTTTAGGCGGTAAGAAGCATGTATCGACCATAGCAGATTATGAGAGACTATCGCGCTCAGGGCTCGAAGTCAACCCATGCTTGCACGCCCGGAACTCCCCTACCCCAGAAATCTGAGGAACGCTCGTACGCCGCTGTCGTCGAAACATGCG
>NZ_DATGCW010000158.1:0-6542 GCF_035311605.1 Saliniramus sp. | reverse complement strand
AGCGAGGATGCGATTGACGCTTTGCGCAACGTGCTCCTCCCCCATGCCGCCATCGTCACGCCCAATCTCCCCGAAGCCGCCGAGATCCTCGGTGAGGATATTGCACAGGACGAGGCGGCCATGTGCGACCAAGGCAAGCGTATTCTGGCCATGGGCCCCTCCGCCGTCCTGATCAAGGGCGGCCACGGTACCGGCGTCGAAAGCGTCGATCTCCTGATCGAATCGACCAACGTCCACCGTTTCCCCGCCCCGCGCATCGCGACGCAGAACACCCATGGTACCGGCTGCACCCTTTCCTCGGCCATAGCAGCGAAACTGGCACTGGGCACCACGCTGCACCCTGCGGTCGAAGCCGCCAAGACCTATATCAGCGCCGCCATCGCGGCCGGTCGCGACCTCGATATCGGACAGGGGCATGGCCCCGTCCACCATTTCCATTCCTATTGGTGACATCATGATCAATCGCCGCAATGCCCTCGGACTGACCGTCGGCGGCCTCGCCGCGAGCGCGGCTATCGCCTCCCCCGCCATCGCTCGCGAGAATGCGCTGCGCTTTCGCATGGTAACCTCCTGGCCGCGCGGGCGCGCCGGACCGGGTGTCTCGGCGCAGCGGGTAGCCGAGCGGATCAACCGGATGGCGGCAGGTCGGCTGCATGTTGAGCTCTTCGCTGCCGGCGAAATCGTCTCGGCTTTCGGCGTGCTTGATGCCGTTTCGCAGGGCACCGTCGAGATGGGCCATTCCGCCGCGATCTACTGGCAGGGAAAGATGCCCGCCGCGAGCTTCTTCACCACCGTACCCTTCGGCCTCGGCCCGATCGAGCATCAGGCCTGGATCGCCCTGCGCGGCGGCCAGGAGCTCTGGGACGAACTCTACCGACCCTATGGCGTGCAGGCGTTCATGGCGGGCAATCCGGGACCGAATATGGGCGGTTTTTTCCGCGAACGCATCGCGAGCCTCACGGATCTGCGCGGACGGCGTATCCGCATCGTCGGGCTCGGCGCGCAGATCTTCGAGAAGCTCGGCGCCACGCCCGTGAACCTGCCCGCCGGCGAGATGGTTACCGCGCTGGATCGCGGAGCGATCGACGGCGTCGAATTCCTCGCACCGGCGAGCGACTACGACACCGGCCTGCATCAGCACGCGCCGTATTACTACGCGCCCGGTTTCAACAAGCCGAACGGGCCGAGCGAATTGCTGATCTCGGATGCGGCATGGGAGCAATTGCCCGACGACCTGCGCGCCATCGTCGCGGAGGCGGCGCGCGCCGAGCATGCGCTGGCGCTGGCCGATGCGCATCAGGACAATGCCCGCGCCCTCGACGCGATGCTCACCACCGGCAATGTCTCGATCGAGGCGTTTCCCGGCGATCTGATCCGCGCCGCACGCGAAGCCGCCAGCGAGATAATCGACGGGATCGCAGCCACCTCCGATCTCGCCGAGCGCATCGTGGCCTCCTATCGCGAAGCGCAGGGCGCGCTGCGCAACTGGACTGCGCTGTCATCGGATATGGCGCGATCGCTCGTGAGATCATAGACTGCCATCATGGGACGTTCATTTTCCTCACTCGGCTTCATGGGCATGTTCGGGCGCTCGCACGACCTGAAGCAGCTCGACGCCGCTCTGCGCGCCGTCGATCTGCACCCCAATGTCGTGCCGGAAGCGATCAAGCTCACCATCGTCAACCTGCTCAAGGACCACGCCATCGGCAAGCACCCGGCGCCTCAGGCCTATGCGCCGGCGGCGGAAATCGTGGCCTATTGCATGCTCGGCCCGGCTGCGCTGGCCGCGAGCAACCCGCCCGATCTGCTTGACCGGACCGAGGCGCGGATCGAACGGGCGCTGGAGGACGGCGACAGCCTCGATGCGCAGCTGATACTGCTCACCCTGCATGCGAAGGTCTGCCAGCCGGACGTGATCGCGCGTTACGGGCTGGAAACCGATGGCGCTTGAAGCATGCCACCGGACGGGCTAAGCGTTGCGCCATGACGCAGCAAACCAGTCAGCAGCCACGCCTGCGCACCGCCCTCTATACCGGCTCCTTCGATCCGGTCACGCATGGCCATCTCGACGTGATCGCACAGGGCGCACGCCTGTGCGATCGGATCGTGCTCGCGATCGGCGTGCATCCGGGCAAGACGCCGCTGTTTTCCCCCGCCGAAAAGGAAGCGATGCTGCGCGAAGCCTGTGCTGGCATCGCGCAGGCGGAGAATGTGGCCATCGACGTGATGACCTTCGACGATCTCGCCGTCGATGCCGCCAGCCGGGCCGGAGCGAGTCTGATCCTGCGCGGTGTGCGCGACGGTTCGGATCTCGACTACGAGATGCAGATGGCCGGCATGAACGCCACCATGGCGCCGCAGGTCCAGACCGTGTTCCTCCCCGCCTCGCCTTCCGTGCGTCACATCACCGCCACGCTGGTGCGCCAGATCGCGAAGATGGGCGGTGATGTGTCCGCCTTCGCGCCGCCGGTCGTGGTCGCGCGCCTGGCCGAGAAACTCGGCACCGGCGCGGCCTGACCCGGTGCCTCAATCCTCAGCCCAACGGAGCTTGCCCGCGATGAAATCTCTCGCCCTCGCCGCCGCCCTGTTCGCCGCAGCCCTGCTGCCCGCACAGGCGCAAACCGCCGATGACCCGGCGAACACGCTCGTCATGGAAACACCGCATGGCGAGGTGGTCATCGCGCTGCGGCCCGACATTGCGCCCGCCCATGCCGAGCGGCTCGTCACCCTCACCCGTGAGGGTTTCTATGACGGCGCGCCCTTTCACCGGGTGATCCCGGGCTTCATGGCTCAGACCGGCGATCCGACCGGGACCGGCATGGGTAGCTCCGAATTGCCGGATCTGCAGGCAGAATTCTCCTCGGAGCCCTTCACGCGGGGCAGCGTCGGCATGGCGCGCGCGCAAAATCCGAATTCCGCCAACAGCCAGTTTTTCATCGTCTATGACCGCGCGGACTGGCTGGACAACGAATATACCCTGATCGGCGAAGTGGTCAGCGGCATGGATGCGATCGACCAGATCGCGCCAGGTGCGGGCCAGAGCGGCATGGTGGATGATCCCGACCGGATCGAAAGCATGCGCGTTCTCGCCGACACTCAGTAAAAACCAACCTCGAATCGAGACAAAGGACGACATCATGGCCGATGCCGAAAACACCATCATCATGGAAACCACCAAGGGTCGCGTGGTCATCACACTGCGCCCTGATCTGGCCCCCGGCCATGTCGAACGCATCAAGACGCTGACCCGGCAGGGCTTCTATGACGGTGTGCCGTTCCACCGTGTGATCGACGGCTTCATGGCCCAGACGGGCGACCCCACCGGCACCGGCATGGGCGGTTCCGATCTGCCGGATCTGCGCGCCGAGTTCAGCGCCGAGCCGCATGTGCGCGGTATCTGCTCCATGGCTCGCACCCAGGCGCCGCATTCCGCCAACAGCCAGTTTTTCATCTGCTTCGGCGATACCCGCTTCCTCGACAACCAGTACACGGTCTGGGGTCAGGTCACCGAGGGCATGGAAAATGTCGACCAGATCAAGCGCGGCGAGCCGGTTCAGGATCCCGACAAGATCGTCTCCATGAAGGTCGCCGCCGACGCGGCCTGATCAAATCCAGCGCGGCGGCGGGCCCCCTCGCCGCCGGCGACATGGCCTCGAATCAGCCCCTTGTGCGCGCCTGCCATGGCGGCACCGGCTGGAAGCGGTCGACGAGAAAATCGATGAAGACCCGCGCAGCCGGCATCGTGATCCCGCCGCCCGGGCGCACCGCGTAAATCGCGCTCTCCGCTGGCGGACGGTATTCCTCCAGAATCGGCGTCAGACGCCCCGCCTCCACATCCTCCCCGATCAGAAACGCCGGCAGGCGGGCAATGCCCACGCCGGCCAGCGCTGCAGCGTGAAGGGATTCGACCGTATTGCAGGCGAAAGCCCCTTGCAGCTTCAGCCGCCGCCCTGTCGGTGAGCGATATCCCCAATCATTGAAACGCGTTTCGTGATTGAGCAGCAGGCAGTCGCGAGCCTCCAGATCGCCCGGGTCACGCGGCGCTCCCCGTGCCGCGAGATAGGAAGGGCTTGCCACGACGATGCGCTCGTTCAGCGCCAGCTTGCGCGCCACCAGCGATGAATCCGTGAGAGAAGCACTGCGAATCGCCACATGCGTGCCGCTGGCGACGAGATCGATCATCTGATCCGTCAATGTCAAATCGATCTGGACCTGGGGATGCGCACGCATGAAATCGATCGTAGCGGACACGATATGCCGCTGCCCGAATGCGTTTGAGGCGCTGATTCGCAGCACCCCACGTGGCTCCTGCGCGCTGTCACCCAACCCCTGCTCGAGGGCCGTGATCGCGTCAAGGATGCGGCGCGCCTCCCCGATATAGGCCTCTCCGGCCTCAGTCAGCCGCATCGAGCGCGTCGTGCGTACCAGTAATTGTGTGCCGAGCCGTTGTTCCAGCTGGCTGACGCGCTTCGAGACGGCGGAATGGGTCATGCCAAGTAGACGCGCCGCCGGCGAAAAACCCTTCTGTTCAATAACGGCCACGAAGACGGCCATATCGCTGTAGCGATCCATTTGTTCCTGCAATCGACAGATGCTGGTCGGAATGAGCGAATTCTCCCGAGATCCGAATTAGGCGACCTTCCAATCAAGAATGCAACCCCAAGCACTCGAAAGCCTGACACGAAACGCAAGCATTGAGGATGTCGCCATGAAAACCCGTCACGAAATGAACACCCGTCACGAAACCACCACCGACACACTCGGCCCCGCCACCAAGCATTCGCGCGGTCGTTGCAACGGCGCCTGCAAAGGCAATTGCCGCTGCCCGCAGCCGGAACCGTCCCGCCCGGACATGGCCGATCTCACCCGCTACCCGCTGGTCAGCACAATGCGCGCCGTCAGCTTCGACGATGCCGCGGTCACGATCACCTGGGAAGACGACACGATCAGCCGGTTTCATCACGGCTGGCTGCGCGAGAACAGCCCCGACCCGGCCTCCCGCCATCCCCATTCCCGGGAGCGGCTGGTCTCGCCGCTGGATATTCCCGCCGACCTCCGGCCCGAGAGCGTCACCCTGGAATCGCCTGTCGCCCTGGCAATCAGCTGGGACATGACCGACCAGCCGGTGAGCCGCTTCGATGCGGGATGGCTGCGCGCCCATTGCTATACCCGGCACCGCTTCATCGCCAATCCGACCCGCCATCACGCGAGCCTGACGCCGCAGCCGGCCTACTGGAGCGCGGTGATGTATTCCGACGCCATGCTGCGTGTCTGGCTACGCGACTATCTGGAAACCGGCTGGTCCGTTGTTTCCGGCGCGCCGGATGAGCATGACCTCTCCACCCGCCTCGGCGCCCGGATCGGTGTCGTCCGCTCCAGCAATTTCGGCTTCCAGTTCGACGTGATGTCAAAGGCGGTACCGATTTCAAATGCCTATACGGCCTCGGATCTGCCGCTGCATACTGATATGCCGCATTATGAGCTGCCGCCCGGCACGCAGATCCTGCACTGCCTGCGCAACGATGCGGTGGGCGGCGAGAGCCTGCTTTCCGACGGGATTGCTGTCGCCAATCTGATGCGCGACCACCATCCGGAAGCCTTCCGGTTGCTCAGCCAGGTTTCGGTCCCGTTCCGCTTCCAGGATGCGGATGGCGATTACAACAGCCGCCATCAGATCATCGAGTGCGATGCGGCGCAGAATCCGGTCTTCGTGAACTGGTCGAATTCCACGCTTGCTCCGCTGGACGCCGATCCGGAAATCATGCCGCAGCTGCGAGCCGCAATCCGGCTGTTTCTGGAATACCTGCAGGATCCGCGCTTCCTGATCACGCTCAAGCTCGATGCCGGCCAGGTCCTCGTCTTCGACAACCGCAGGATGCTGCACGGACGCAAATCCTTCGACCCCACGACTGGCGGGCGCCACCTGCAGGGCTGCTACCTCGACACCTCGGAAGTGCTCAGCCGCATGCGGATGCTGGAGCGCGACGAGGATGCCCAGGAGGACACGCGCAACGCCCCGGTCCCCGTTTGATCCGAATTTCCGGCACCCCGCTGCGGCGGGGTGCCCCCCACCCTTTCTCATCGACCTTTACTGAAAGCCGCTGTCATGTCCGTCATTGAATCCGCCGCCGCCCGTCGCGGCATCGTCATGCCCGCCCATGCGACCTTTCCGCAGATCGTGCGTCACTTCAGCTATATCCTCGGCGGCGTTCTCGCCTTCGGGCTGGCCACCGGGGGCCTGTTTCCGCTGATCGGAATCCGGCTCTACGAGAACGGCGCCAGCGATCTGGTGATCGGCCTGATCACCTCGGTCTTCTTCGCAGGCACCTTCGCCGGCGCCATCCTGACCGAGAAGCTCATCCGCCGGATGCGCCATGTGCGCACCTTCGCGTTGCTCGCCGCGACGGCGGGTGTGAGCACGATCGGGCTCGCCATGACCGACATGATTTCCGTCTGGGTGGCGTTGCGCTTCGTGACGGGCTTCTGCCTCGGCGGGTATTATGTCGTGGTCGAGAGCTGGATCAACTACTCCTCCAGCAACG
>NZ_DATGCW010000157.1:0-31142 GCF_035311605.1 Saliniramus sp. | reverse complement strand
CCCGGCACGATCCCGGCGAGCTCGGCGCCGAAGGAAACGGCGAGCCGGTCACAGACCGCTTCAGCCCGCGCCTCGATCGGCCCCGACAGGCTCTGTCCCCAGGCGATCGCCTCATCGACAAGCGGCGCGGAGGCGGGATCGCCGGCGGCTTTCAGAAGCAGCGTCGGATTGGTGGTGCAATCCTGCGGATTCAGGCGGCGCACCGCCGCGATGTCGCCGGTATCGGCGACGACGACGGTCATCTCGCGCAGGCGATCGAGCTTGGATGTCATGTTTGTCTCCCCGGATGGCGGCGCTCAGCGCACTTCGAACATGCCCTCGACCTCGACGGCGGCATCGAGCGGCAATTGTGCGACACCAATGGTCGAACGGGCATGGCGCCCGACATCGCCGAACACCTCGACCATCATGTCCGAGGCACCGTTCATGACCTGGGCGACGGGCCCGTAATCGGGCACGCAATTGATGAAACCGCCGAGCCGCACCACCCGGGTCACCGCGTCGAGATCGCCGATCGCGGCGCGCAGCTGCGCCAGCAGATTGATCGCGCAGGCCCGCGCTGCCTCGCGCCCGGCTGCCTCGTCCACCGCATCGCCGAGCTTGCCCTGATGCGCAGGCGCGATCTTGCCGTCAGGGCCGAGGCAGATCTGGCCGGAAATGATCACCAGATTGCCGCTGCGCACGAAGGGCACATAATTCGCCACCGGTGCGGCGGGCGTAGGCAGGCTGATGCCGATTTCAGCGAGGCGGGCCTCGATCCGGCCCTGCGTGGCGTTGCTCATGATGCGCTCCCGTTGGTCTGCTCTTCGGCGGCGGTACAGCTTCCCGTCTGATCTGCGCTTGTGGCGGATCGCAGGCGCGAGGGCAAGGGGGGAGAGCAAGAGAGGAGAAAGCGCTGCGCGATACGATGGTGTTTGCGCCGCACCCGCACGCCGCTTACAGTCGACGCGTCGAATCGAGGGTTGTTTGCGCATGTCCGTTTCCCCACTGTCACCCGGGTCATCCCCCCGGCTCTCGCGCTCCGTCCGGACTGTAACCGCAGCCGCGATGCTCGGCTGCGCGCTTGTCGCATCCCCGGGGGCCTCGGCGGCGCCGCAGGAGGCGACCGCACTCGCCTCGCACCGGGCGGTTTACGATCTGAGCCTCCTGCGCGGTGGCGGCGACGTGATCGATGCCGAGGGGCGGATCGTCTATGAATTCGTCGGCAGCGCCTGTGAGGGCTACACCACGAATGTACGCCAACTCACCACGCTGATCGGCGAGGGGGGCGAAATGACCCTCGACACCAACGTCACGACCTTCGAGGAGGGTGACGCGGGCGCGTTCAGCTTCCGCACCCGCACCCTGCTCGACGGCATGCCGACGATGCGCACGCAGGGCGAGGCGGAAATCGTCGATGGCGGACTGCGGATCCTGCTCGAGGAGCCGCGCAGCGGCGAGATCATGCATGCGGAGGAGCCCGCCTTCCCCGCGCAGCATATCATCGCGATTCTCGATGCAGCGCAGGGTGGTAACGCGATCCTCGAAACGGCAGTGTTCGACGGTGGCGATGAAGGCGACGACATTCACGACACCCTCGCCGTGATCGGCGCCCCGCTCGGCCCCGATGAGGGCAGCGCATTTTCCCAGCTCACCCGGACCCAGCGCTGGCGCGTCACCCTGAGCTATTTCGATCGCGGGGAAGTGGGCGACGGCACGCCGGGCTATGTGGCCGGTTTCGATCTGCACGAGAACGGGGTCACCACCGATCTGACGATGGAATTCGGGGATTTCGCGCTGGCTGGTGCGATGACGTCGATCGAATTCCTCGACACAGCGCCTTGCCCGTAAGCCTTGCCCGTAAGTCTTACCCGTAAGTCTTGCCCGTAAGTCTTGCACATCAAGCCGATGCGCACCGCCGGTACGCACCGTTTGGCGAAAAATCGCCCGACGCGTCGAATTGCAATGCAAGCCTTAAGCTTCGCGCAAGCTTCGGCTGGCAGTCTCTTGCCTATGACGGGTTGGGCCGCAGCATCAACACAGGCCCAAAGGCATGACGCCGCTCCCGCCATACCGGTGAAAACCCGGCATGTCCCTTCGTTGTTCTCTATCGAAAAGGGACGTTACCATGTCTAGCCTTCTGACGAACTCCGCCGCAATGACCGCGCTCCAGACGCTGTCGGCCACCAACAAGCAGATGGACATCACGCAAAACCGCATCTCGACCGGTTACCGTGTCTCCGACGCCGCCGACAACGCCGCCTACTGGTCGATTGCAACCACCATGCGCTCGGACAACAAGGCGCTCGGCGCCGTCCAGGACGCTCTCGGCCTCGGTGCCGCGACCGTGGACGTGATGTATACCGCCCTCAATTCGACGGTCGAGGTCGTTTCCGAGATCAAGGCCAAGGTCACTGCCGCCGCGCAGCCCGGCGTCGATCGCGGCAAGATCCAGGGCGAGATCGACGAGTTGCAAAACCAGTTGCAGAACATCGCCGCCTCGGCCGTGTTCAACGGCGAGAACTGGCTGCAATTCGACTCCACCGATGCGGGCGCCTCCGCCGATCGTGAGATTGTCAGCTCCTTCACCCGCACGGCAACGGGTGCCGTGAGCCTGGAGACGACGACCGTCGAGATCACGGGCACGCAACTGATCGACACGAATGCCGCCAATGCCGGTATTCTGGATGAGGATCGTTCAGCAACCTTCACCTTCACCGGTGCATCGGTGACGGGTACCAGCCTGGTGGATATCAACGTCAATGCGGCAGCCGCCGATGGCGACTTCTCTGCAGATATGGAAGTGGCCGTGGGCCTCGTCGATGCGGTTCTCTCCGACATCACCGATGCCGCCACCAATCTCGGTGCGATCAAGAACCGTATCGGCCTGCAGCAGGACTTCGTCACGGCGCTGAAGGACTCCATCGATCGTGGCGTCGGCCAGCTGGTGGATGCCGACATGAACGCCGAGTCGACCCGTCTGCAGGCACTCCAGGTGCAGCAGCAGCTCGGTATCCAGGCACTCTCGATCGCCAACGGCAACAGCCAGAACATCCTCTCGCTGTTCCGCTGATCGCGGGCCAGACAAAGTTCGATACCCTCGACTCGGGGGCCGTGTCCTGGCAACACGGCCCCTCTTTCATGTGCCGCAGCCGGTCCGCGCCCATCCACAGATAGCGCTCGTCAATCGCGGCCGATACCCTCGACTCGGACGCCCGGCTTTGCCACAAACAGATCCGTCGGATCGTTCGGGGAGACGGGAAATGAGCGTGCTGCGCGAAGTCGGATTCGTTCATCTCCACGTCCATTCCTCCTATTCGCTGCTGGAAGGCGCGCTGCCCATCGCGAAGCTCGCGAAACTCGCCGAGGCCGATCGCCAGCCCGCGCTCGCCCTGACCGATACCAACAACCTATTCGGCGCGCTGGAATTCTCCGAAAAGCTTTCGGGTGCCGGCATCCAGCCGATCCCGGGCGTCCAGATCACCACCGCCTTCGAGCCGGGCGATCCGACGCAGCGTATCAGTGCGCCCGGCACCGCCGATCTCGTCCTGCTCGCCACCTGCGAGGAGGGCTATGTCAATCTCATGCGCCTCGTCAGCCGGGGTTATTTCGATGTCGATCTCGGCGCCGAGCCCTGTATCGCGATCGAGGCCCTGCGCGAGCATGGCGAGGGGGTGATCGCAATGACCGGCGGCCTGCGCGGGCCGCTCGACCGGGCGCTGTTTCACGGGCGCTCGGAACTGGCCGAGCAGCGCTTTGCGACCCTGCGCGAGATTTTCGGTGACCGGCTCTATGTCGAGATCCAGCGTCACGGCATGGAGGAGGAGCGCGCGGTCGAGGGCGCGCTGATCGCCATGGCCGACCGGCACGGGGTGGGGCTCGTCGCCACCAACGAGCCGTTCTTTCCCGGCCCGGACGATTACGAGGCGCATGACGCGCTCATGGCCGTGGCGGAAGGCCAGGTCGTTTCGCAGGATCAGCGCCGCAAGCTGACACCCGAGCACGGTTTCAAGACCCGCGCCGAAATGCAGGCCTTGTTTTCCGATCTGCCCGATGCGCTGACCAACAGCGTCGAGGTCGCCATGCGCTGCGCCTGGCGGGTGCGCACGCGCAAGCCCATCCTGCCGAATTTCGCCCGTCCCGACGAACCGGGCGCGGACGAGAATGCGGAACTGCGCCGCCAGGCCGAGGAGGGGCTTGCACGCCGGATCAAGGCCCACGGCCTGGCCGAGGGCTTCACCGAGGAGGATTACCGGGCCCGGCTCGATTACGAGATCGGCATCATCCAGAACATGCAGTTTCCCGGCTACTTCCTGATCGTGGCCGATTTCATCAAATGGGCGAAGGATCACGACATCCCCGTCGGCCCCGGGCGCGGTTCGGGTGCGGGCTCGCTGGTAGCCTATTCGCTCACCATCACCGATCTCGACCCCTTGCGCTTCGGTCTGCTGTTCGAGCGCTTCCTCAATCCCGAGCGCGTCTCGATGCCGGATTTCGACATCGATTTCTGCGTCGAGGGCCGCGAGGACGTGATCCGCTACGTGCAGGAACGCTATGGCGAGACCAATGTCGCGCAGATCATCACCTTCGGAACGCTTTTGGCGCGTGGCGTTCTGCGTGATGTCGGGCGCGTGCTCGAAATGCCCTATGGGCAGGTCGACAAGCTGACCAAGCTCGTGCCGCAGAACCCGGCCAAGCCCGTCACCCTTCCCCAGGCCATCGCCGACGAGCCCCGCCTGCAGGCAGCGGCGGAGGAGGAGCCGGTGGTGCAGCGTCTGCTCGCCATCGCCCAGAAGCTGGAAGGCCTGCACCGCCACGCCTCGACCCATGCGGCGGGCGTGGTCATCGGTGACCGCCCGCTGCAGGAGCTCGTGCCGCTCTATCGCGACCCGAAGACCGGGATGCGGGTGACGCAATACAACATGAAATGGGTCGAGCAGGCCGGCCTGGTCAAATTCGACTTCCTCGGCCTGAAGACGCTCACCGTGATCAACCGCGCCATCGGCCTGATTGCGCAGGATGGCGGGGAGCGCATCGACATCTCCTCGATCCCGCTCAATGATAAAATCACCTACGACATGCTGCGCCGGGGCGAGACGATCGGCATCTTCCAGGTGGAATCGGCGGGCATGCGCAAAGCGCTCGTCGAGATGGCCGCCGACCGGGTGGAGGATCTGATCGCGCTGGTGGCGCTCTACCGCCCCGGCCCGATGGCGAATATCCCGGTCTATTGCGAGCGCAAGCACGGGCGCGGCGAGCCGGAAGAAAAATGGTATCCGCTGCCCGAACTCGCCCCGATCCTGCGCGAGACCTTCGGCATCATCGTCTATCAGGAGCAGGTGATGCAGGTCGCCCAGGAGCTCGCCGGCTATTCGCTGGGCGATGCCGATCTGTTGCGCCGCGCCATGGGCAAGAAGATCAAGGCGGAGATGGATGCCCAGCGCGGGCGCTTCGTCTCCGGCGCCACCGAGCGCGGCATCGCGCAGGAGAAGGCGGACGAGATCTTCGACCTTCTGGCGAAATTCGCCGATTACGGCTTCAACAAGTCGCATGCGGCAGCCTATGCGCTGGTCTCGTATCAGACCGCCTGGCTGAAGGCGAATTTCCCGGTCGCGTTCATGGCCGCCTCCATGACGCTCGATATCGACAATACCGACAAGCTCTCCGAATTCCGTCGCGAGGCGCAGAGGCTCGGCATCAATGTGGCACCGCCCTCTATCAACGAATCGGGCGTCGAATTCGCCGTGCGCGAGGGCACCATCGTCTACGCACTCGCGGCGGTGAAGGGGGTGGGGCGCCAGGCGGTGGAGAGCATCGTCGCGGCGCGCGGGGACGAGCCCTTCAAGGATCTCGCCGATTTCGCCCGGCGCATCAAGCCGCGGGCCCTCAACAAGCGCACGCTGGAGAATCTCGTGGCCGCCGGCGCCATCGATGCGCTGGAGCCCGACCGGGCCCGCGCCATGGCGGCGGTCGATCCGATCTTCGCGCTGGCCCAGCAGGCGAGCGAGGCGGAGGCGGGCGGCATGATCGACATGTTCGGCGGCGTCGCCTCCGCCGATGTCGCCCTGCGCATCCCGGACTATACGCCCTGGACCGCATCCGAGCGGCTGCAGCGCGAATACGATGCGGTCGGCTTCTTCCTCTCCGGACACCCGCTCGACGAATATGAAGGTCTGCTCGACAAGCTCAGAGTGCAGCGCTGGAGCGATTTCGTGCGCGCGGTGAAGAGCGGCTCCAGCGTCGGGCGGGTGGCCGCCACTGTGCTCGACAAGCAGGAGCGGCGCACCAAAAGCGGCTCGAAAATGGGGATCTACCAGCTCTCCGATCAGACCGGCCATTTCGAGGCGATCATCTTCTCCGAAGGCCTGCAACGCTATCGCGACATTCTCGAGCCCGGCGCCGCCGTGATCCTCATGATGCAGGCGGGGATCGAAGGCGAGGAGATCCGCGCGCGGATCGGCACGGCGGAACCCCTCGACGAGGCCATTGCCAAGCACCAGAAGGGGATGCGCATCTATCTGCGCGACGAGCGCCCGATCGCCTCCGTGCAGCAGCGCCTTGCGGCGCGCGGCGAGGGCGAGGTCTCGCTCGTGCTGATCCTCGACGAAGGCGCGCAGGAGGTCGAGGTCAGGCTGCCTGGCAAGTATCTCGCCACGCCGCAGATCGCAGGCGCGTTGCGCGCGGTGCCCGGCGTGGTGGATGTCGAGATCAGCTGAGATGGGGTGATCGAACCGCACGGGCGGGGTTCGCAGCGAAAACGCCGCAACGGATGTGGGTCAATGCCGGTGGCGCGCATCTGCATCCGGGCTATCGTCGGCGCATCCGCCACCGAGCCCGGATGATACGCGATGAGCCAGAAATCCACCGATGCCGTGACTCCCCCGCCCGTTCTCGTCGCCCGTGAGGGCGCTGTCGCCATTCTCGCCCTCAACGAGCCGGCCAAGCGCAACGCGCTGACCATGGATCTGCGGCTTGCCTTGCGCGAAGCGCTTGACGAAGCGATCGCCGATCCGGATTGCCGCGCCATCGTGCTCACCGGCGCGGGCGGGGCTTTCTGTTCGGGCGGGGACCTCTCCGCCATGCGCGCCGACGATCCGATGGGTGCGCGCCGGCGCATCGCCATCATCCACGACATCGTGCGCCGCATCGCGGCGGGGCCGAAACCCGTCATCGCCGCCGTCGAGGGCGCGGCTTTCGGCGCCGGTCTCGCGCTCGCCGCGGCGAGCGACGTGGTGGTGGCCGATCCAGGTGCAAAATTCTGCGCCTCCTTCGCCAAGGTGGGCCTGATGCCCGATGCCGGGCTGATCTGGTCGCTGCCGCCGCGCGTGGGACTCGGCGCGGCCAAAAGGATGATGCTCGAAGCCCCGGTCATCGGCGGCGAGGAGGCGAAGGCGCTCGGGCTCGTCGATATGCTCGCCCCCGCCGGCAGCGTGCGCGACATCGCGCTCGCCCGCGCCCGCGACATCGCCCGCCTCGCGCCGCTCTCCATCGCCATGACGAAGGCCGCTTTCGCGCGCGGCACGGACGATCTCGACCGCGTGCTCGCCTGTGAACTCGACGGTCAGCCCATGCTCTTTGCCAGCGCCGACCACCAGGAGGGCCGCCACGCCTTCGCCGAGAAGCGCGATCCGCAATTTCGCGGGGCGTAAAGGGCGATCTTCGACGTGAGAACGCTGACTTTCGGGAAGAGCGCACGCTTTGCGCATTGCGAGACACGAAAGCTGATTGCCTGTCGCGATTCGACTGGAATTATTGTAAATTAAAGCGTTGGTGTCCGGATTAACGGTGGTCGGACACCTTGGAACGTCGCTGACTTGCATGGCCATGCGCGCCGACCAGCTCTTCCCGGCGCATCTTGGCGCGGCGACAAATCCGTCACCAGCCCGGAGGGCGCGGCATGCATGCGATCCACCGCAACCATTACCGCATCCGCTTCGCCGAGGAAAACGGCGATATCATGCGTGCCGAGGAACTGCGCCACGCCGCCTTTATCGAGAATCGCCCCGGTGCGCGCCCACGCACCGACGGGCTCGACCGGGATGCCTTTGATGACGTGTACCGGCATCTCCTGATCGAGGACGAGATCAGCGGGACGCTCGTCGCGTGTTTCCGGTTGCTGCCGCTGCGCTCCGGGGAGGATATCGGGCGCAGTTACACGGCCCGGTTCTATGATCTCTCCGCACTGCAGGCCTATCCCGCCTCGGTGATCGAGATGGGGCGGTTCTGCATGCGCCCGGGCTGGCGGGATCCGGCGATCCTGCGGCTGGCCTGGGGCGCGGTCGCGAATGTCGTGGATGCATGCGATGCCGGCCTCCTGTTCGGCTGCAGTTCCTTCACGGGGGCGTCTCATGACACGCATGCTGCGGCGCTCGACCTGCTCGCCGCCCGGTATCGGGCCCCGCCGCACTGGATGCCGGGCATCAAGGCGCCGCAGGTTGTCACGTTTGCCGACAGGGCGCACCATCATCAGGGCGATCCCCGTGACGCGTTTGCGGCGCTCCCGCCGCTCCTGCGCAGCTATCCGGGTCTCGGCGGCTGGGTATCGAATCACGCGGTGATCGATACCGATCTCGATACCCTGCATGTCTTTACAGGGTTGGAAATTGACCGGATTCCGCCACACCGCGCGCGTCGCCTGCGCGATGTACTCCCGCCGATGCCACCGCTCCTTGCAGAGTTGGCGCATTCCGCCTGATATCCCGGCAACCAAGCTTGCATTCGGGCAAGACCTGGCTTGCCCGGCTTACCAATGCGCATGGCGATCTCGATCTGTATGACATCGGAGACGGTGCGTGGGCGCCGCGCGGTTTCGGGAGACGGCCATGAGCGTCGCGGGTATTCATCATGTCACGGCGATGGCGGGCGCGCCCGGTCGCAACCGGTATTTTCACGCCGAGATCCTCGGCCAGCGTCTGGTCAAGCGCACCGTCAATTTCGACGATCCTTCCACCTGGCATCTGTATTACGGCGATGCGGCGGGGCGCCCCGGTTCGGCGCTGACATTCTTTCCCTGGCCCCATATCGCGCCCGGTCGTCCCGGTGACGGCGAGACCGTCGAGACGGCGTTTCGTGCTCCTGAAGGGGCGATGGGTTTCTGGCGTGATCGGCTGGAAGCCCACGGCGTCGCGCATGCCGAGGACACGCGCCAGGGCCGCCGCGCGCTGACCTTTCGCGATCCCGACGGGATGGCTTTCGCCATTATCGGCGTCACGGGTGCCGAGGACGAGCCCGCCTGGACGATCCCCGGGATCGCCAAGGGGCAGGCACTGCGCGGTTTCGAGAGCGTCACCCTCGCTGTGCCCGACCCGGAAGCCACGGCTGCAATCCTGCGCGACGTGCTGGGATTCCGCCACAGTGAGGCGCGGGCCAGGCATATCGGGCTCGCGGGCAGCGATTCGCCGCTGACCGCCGTCGAGATTGCGCAATCCGCTTACGGCGCCCGTCCGCGGCTCGGCGCCGGATCGGTGCATCACGTGGCATTCCGTGCAGCAGACGACGCGGCGCAGGCGGCAATGGCGCAGATCCTGCGCGATCGCTTCGGCATCACCGCGACGGAGCAGCGCGACCGTAACTACTTCCGCTCGATCTATTTCCGCGAGCCCGGCGGCGTGCTGTTCGAGATCGCCACCGACGGTCCGGGTTTCGCCGTGGACGAGGATCCGGGTCATCTGGGTGAGAGCCTGAAGCTGCCGCCAGGCCTCGAGGCGCGTCGCGAGACGATCGCCGCGATGCTGCCCTCGCTGGAGCGGGAGGACGTGTGATGAACGCAATGCCCTCCAATTCACAGGTGAGCGACGCTTTCGGCTTCCGGCACGTCTTCGTGCCGGCCTCGAAGGGCCATGACCAAACGCCGCCGCTACTGTTTCTGCACGGTACCGGTGGCGACGAGCGCGATCTGCTGCCGCTCGCCGGTGAGATCGCTCCGGGCGCCGCGATCCTTTCGCTGCGCGGCAATGTCAGCGAAAACGACATGCCGCGCTTCTTCCGGCGCCTCGCGGAAGGCGTGTTCGACGAAGCCGATCTGCGTGCGCAGACACAGGCGCTCGCCGCCTTCATCGATCAGGCCTGCGCGGCATACGCGCTCTCGCGACCCGTGGCAGTGGGCTTTTCCAACGGCGCCAACATCGCCGCATCCCTGCTCTGGCTCGCGCCGGAAAATCTCGCGGGTGCAGCCCTGTGGCGGGTGATGCGGCCGTTGCCGCAAGCACCGGGAACGCCGCTTTCCGGCAAACCGGTGCTGATCCTGGCTGGCGCCTCCGATCCGCTGATTCCGGCTGCGCGTTCGCAGGAACTGGCTCTTGCGCTCGGCGAAGCCGGCGCCGCCGTCAGCCTCGAAATCCTGCCCGCAGGCCATGGCCTGACCCCGGCTGATCTCGCAATCACCGCGCGTTTTCTGGCAGGCTCGGGCAAGGCAGGCGCGAGTGAGGCAGGCGCGGGCTGATCTTGACTAGAACATGAAATACCGTTGCGCCAGCGGCAGTTCCTTCGCCGGTTCGCAGACGAGCAGTTCCCCGTCCGCCGTCACCGCATAGGTTTCCGGATCGATCTCGATCTGCGGTGTGGCATCGTTGTGGATCATGGACTTCTTCGAGATGCCAGAGCGCACGTTGCGCACCGGCAAGCAGGTTTTTGCCAGTCCGAGCGCCTGTGGCACGCCCTTGTCGATGCCCGCTTGCGAGAGGAAGGTGAAGCTCGTGCGCTGCAGGGCGCGCCCGAAGGCACCGAACATCGGGCGGTAATGCACGGGCTGCGGCGTGGGGATCGAGGCGTTGGGATCGCCCATCGCCGCCGCGATGATGGTGCCCGCCTTGATCACGAGCTTGGGCTTCACGCCGAAGAAGGCCGGGTCCCAGATCACCAGATCGGCGAGCTTGCCGACTTCCACCGCGCCGATATGCTCATCCATGCCGTGCGCGATGGCCGGGTTAATGGTGTATTTGGCGATGTAGCGCCTGACCCGGAAATTATCCGCCCCCGTGCCGGCATCCTCGGCAAGCGCGCCGCGCTGCGTCTTCATCTTGTGGGCGGTCTGCCAGGTGCGGGTGATCACCTCGCCAACCCGGCCCATGGCCTGGCTGTCGGAGGCCATGATCGAGAGCGCGCCGAGATCGTGCAGGATATCCTCCGCCGCGATCGTCTCCTTGCGGATGCGGCTCTCGGCGAAGGCGAGATCTTCCGGGATCGACGGGTCGAGATGGTGGCAGACCATCAGCATGTCGAGATGCTCGTCGATCGTATTGACCGTGAAGGGGCGCGTCGGATTGGTCGAGGAGGGAATGACGTTTTCGAGTCCCGCCACCTTCATGATGTCCGGCGCATGACCGCCGCCGGCGCCCTCGGTATGGAAGGCGTGGATGGTGCGCCCCTTGAAGGCCGCCACGGTATCCTCGACGAAGCCGCTTTCATTCAGCGTGTCGGTGTGAATCATCACTTGCACGTCGTATTCATCAGCGACCGAGAGACAATTGTCGATCGCAGCCGGCGTGGTGCCCCAGTCTTCGTGCAGCTTCATGGCGCAGACGCCCGCCTCGATCATCTCGACAAGGGCGCCGGGCAGGGCCGCATTGCCCTTGCCGGCAAAGGCGAGGTTCATCGGCAGCCCGTCTGCGGCTTCGAGCATCTTCGCGATATGCCAGGAGCCCGGTGTGCAGGTGGTGGCGTTGGTGCCATCGGCGGGGCCGGTGCCGCCGCCGAGCATGGTGGTCAGCCCCGACATCAGCGCATCTTCCACCTGCTGCGGGCAGATGAAATGGATATGCGCATCGAAGCCGCCCGCAGTGATGATCTTGCCCTCGCCCGCGATCGCCTCGGTGCCCGGGCCGATGATGATATCGACGCCTGGCTGGATATCGGGATTGCCGGCCTTGCCGATGCCGGCGATGCGCCCGTCCCTGATGCCGATATCCGCTTTCACGATCCCCCAATGATCGATGATGGTGGCATTGGTGATCACCGTATCGACGGCGCCCTCGGCGCGGGTGCGCTGGCTCTGGCCCATCCCGTCGCGAATCACCTTGCCGCCACCGAATTTCACCTCCTCGCCATAGCTGGTGAAATCGCGCTCGATCCTGATGACGAGATCGGTATCGGCCAGCCGCACCGTGTCGCCCGTGGTGGGGCCGAACATGGCGGCGTAATCAGCGCGCGGGATGGAATAAGGCATCGGGTTTCTCCGGGGGTGTGCTCTGGCGGCTTGCTCTGGCGGCATTCTTGGCGGCATCCTTGGTAACAGGAGCATACACGAAGCGTGCCAGAAATCGCCGGCGCTGCCGATGGCTTTTTCGATCCCGAGCGCCGGAGGATGATGGCCTTCACTGTCATGCGCGCGTCATGGTCGTGGTGGCAAACTGTATGCGGCAAAGGATTGCCGTGTCATGCTTCAACCGGGCGCCCCGATACGAGGGGCGAGCCGGAGATATCGGCGGGTATGCGATGAAACATCCAGGCGAAAAAAGCGTGGGCTGGGTGCTGATGCGGGCGGCGCGCCTGCATCGCGCCCGGATGGGCGAGAAACTCGTCGCACTCGGGCTGTATCCGGGCCAGGAGCAGGTGCTTCAGGCGCTGGCCGCCCGGGATGCTGCACCGGGCGGCAAGGGTGGCAACAAGGGGGGCAACAAGAGAAATGACGCTCCTCTCGGCATGAGCATGGGCGAACTCGCAACGATCCTGCAGGTGCGTCCGCCCACCGCTTCGAAGACGGTCTCGCGCCTCTCGGCGATGGGCCTCGTCGCGCGGCAGGACCGTACAACTGACGGGCGCGTCGTGCGCGTCGCGCTGACCGAGGCGGGGCAAGCGCGCGCAGAGGCCATCACGGGGCTCTGGGACGAGGTCGAGGACGAATTGCTCGCCGGGCTCGACGGCAAGGATCGCAAGCGCCTGCGCAAGGTCCTGCGCAAGGTCGGACGCAATCTCGCGCGCCTTGCCGCCGCCGATGATTCCGCACTGGCCGATGGTGATGACGACGAGGATGGCGACGAGACCGCCGGCGCCGACAGCCCGGAGGCAATCGCCCTCGCGCCCGGAGCGCCGGATCGGGATCCGATTTCCGCCTGACGCTGCGGCAGGCCGTTCGAAACTTTCCGATCGCCCTGTGCGCAATCGCAAGGCCAGCATATTGCGCGCGGGTTTATGCTCACCTCATGGACGAACGAGCCCGCCGCCCCGCATCTTCCGGCAATCTCGATGCGCCCGCTTCCCCCGAGGAGCGCCGCAGCAGGCTGATCGCCATCGCCCTGATGAGCGGCGCGCTGGCCTGTTTCTCCTGCCTCGACGCGACGGCGAAATGGCTCGCGGGCCAAGGGGTCGATCCGCTCCAGACGGTCTGGGCGCGCTATACGGTCAGCGTGGTGCTGGTCTCGTTCTTCGTCAATCACTGGACCAGCCCCGGCGTGCTGCGCACCAGCCGCCCGGTTCTCCAGGTCGCACGTTCGATCCTGCTGATGGCCTCGACCATCCTCAACTTCATCGCCCTGCAATATCTACAGCTGGCCGAAACCATCTCGATCCTCTTCGCCACGCCCTTCCTGGTGGCGCTGCTCGCCGGGCCGATCCTGGGTGAATGGGCCGGGCCGCGCCGGATGATCGCCATCGGCGTGGGTTTTCTCGGCGTGCTCGTTGTGACCCGTCCGGGCTTCGGCGGCATGCATCCCGCCGCTTTCCTTTCGGTGGCCGGCGCCATCTGCTACGCGCTCTACGGCATCTCGACACGCCTCCTGGCCGCGACCGATTCCTCGCGCACCACCATGGTCTATTCGGGGCTCGCCGGGGTTGCGCTGATGACGCCGATCCTGCCCTTCGTCTGGCAAATGCCGGACGAGCCTCTGATCTGGTTCCTGCTCTGCGCGGTGGGCTTCTACGGCGGGTTCGGGCATTGGCTGCTGATTCTGGCTCATGCCCGCGCGCCGGCGCCGATCCTGGCACCCTTCATCTACAGCCAGCTTCTCTGGATGCTGCTCCTTGGCTATTTCGTCTTCGGCGACTGGCCCGATCCCTGGACGCTTGTCGGCGCGAGCATTGTCATCGCCTCCGGGCTCTACCTGCTCTATCGTGAGCGTCTGCGCCGAACGGGCTGACCGGGCCTGACGGCATCGCGGGCGTTGCGCCGCAATAACAGGCAGGAGACTGATCGCATCATGAGCATTCACCCCCGTCGCAGCGCGCTCTACATGCCCGGCGCCAATTCCCGTGCCCTCGACAAGGCGCGTGGTCTCGATGCCGATGTGCTGATCCTCGATCTGGAGGATTCTGTCGCGCCGAAGGCGAAGGAAGACGCGCGCCATTCGGTCTGCGCCATGGTAGCGGGCCGCGCCTGGCCGGGACGTGAGACCGTGATCCGCGTGAACGGGCCGGGCTCGCACTGGTTCGAAGCCGATTTCGAAGCGGCCTGCGCGGCAGGGCCCGATGCCATCCTGATCCCCAAGGTCGAAAGCGCATGCGCCCTGTTCGACATCGCGATCCGCCTGCGCGAAGCCGATGCGAGCCCGCATGTGCGCATCTGGGCGATGATCGAGACGCCCGGCGCGATCCTGCGCATCGCCGAGATTGCAGCCTGCGCGGATGATCCCGCGACCCGGCTGGATTGTCTGGTGATGGGGCTCAACGATCTGGCCAAGGAGACCCGCGCACGCCTCACGCCGGGACGCGAGAGCATGCTGCCCTGGCTGCAGGGCGCGCTGATCGCCGCGCGCGCATACGGGCTCGATATTCTCGACGGTGTCTGCAACGCCATCAACGATACCCAGGCTTTCGAGGCCGAATGCCGGCAGGGGCGCGATCTCGGATTCGACGGCAAGAGCCTGATTCACCCGACCCAGATTGCGCCCGCCAACGCGGTCTTCGCGCCTGATCCACAGGAGGTCGCACAGGCGCGTGCGATTCTCGATGCTTTCGCGCAGCCGGAGAATGCCGGCAAGGGCGTGATCGCGCTCGACGGGCGCATGGTCGAGCGGCTGCATGCGCAGATGGCCGAGCGCGTCGTCGCCCTCGCCGAGGCGATCGCTGCGCGCACGAAGAGCACGCCTCAATCAGGAAGCTGACGCGCTTCCTCGGGGAGCATGATCGGGATCCCGTCACGGATCGGATAGGCGAGCCGCGCCTGTCTGGAGATCAGCTCCTGCTTGTCCGCATCATATTCCAGCGTTGCCTTGGTCAGCGGGCAGACGAGGATTTCCAGCAGTTTGGGATCGATCCCGAAAGGTGCCGACGATACAGGCCCGGGTGATGCGGGATCGGGAGATGCGTCTTGACGTTCTGGAACGGGTTGGTGTTCGGACATGGTTCGACATCCCTGGAGGCCCGGTCGGGCTATTGCATGGTCGGCGAGGAATCTTCGTCATCGCCGCCGCGCAGCACTTCGATCTCGGTGAGCGCGATCAGCGCCTCGGCGCGGTTCTTCAGATCCGGAGCCTCAAGCAGCGCCTGTTTTTCCGCCGCCCCGAACGGGGTCATCATGCAAAGCGCATTGACCAGCGCCTCATTCGGTGCCTGCTCGACGCCGCGCCAGTCGACCTCGATCTCCATCACCTTGACGAATTGGCGAAGGGCCGCGATCAGGCGCTCACGATCGACCTCATCCTCGCCGGCGCGGGCGATGAAATCGGTCTCGAACGCGGAGAAATCGGCGCGCACCTGACGATAGGGCGTCATCACGGTGAACTCCTCGATCACGCGAAACCGCGCGATGCCGGTGAGCGTGAGCAGGTAGCGCCCGTCACCGGTCTCGGCGATCTGGGTGATGCGTCCGGCACAGCCGACCCGATAGAGCCGCCCGGGCGTGGCGTTTCCGCCCTCGCCGGAGCCGGGTATCCCGTCTGATTCCGGCTGTACCATGCCGATCAGCCGCTCGCCGCGCAGGGCATCGTCGATCATCGCCATGTAACGCGGCTCGAAGATGTTCAACGGCATCTGGCCGCGCGGCAGAAGCAGCGCGCCAGGCAGGGGAAAGACCGGAATCACGTCAGGGCAATCCTGCGGACCGCGATAGGCGATATTCGTGGGCATGGTGCCCTCCGCTTATTTGAAGAGCACGGCCGAAAGCTTGCGGCGCCCGGCAATGCTCGCGGGATCCTTGGGCCCCCAGGCCTCGAAGAATTCCAGGAGTTGCTTGCGCGCGCCATCCTCGTTCCATTCCCGATCACGCTTGACGATCTCGACGAGATGCTCCGCCGCCTCCATGCGCCTGTTGGCGCCGGCCAAGGCAGTGGCGAGATCGAAACGCACCTGATGATCATCGGGATCGGCGGCCAGCTTCACCTCGAGTTCGGCGGTATCACCGAGCTTCCCGGCCTGCTCGGCGAGCTCCAGCGCCTTGCGCACGGCAACGATGGCGGGGTCGTCCCGCTTGTCTTCCGGTGTCATGTCGAGAAAACGCCGGGCGCCCTCGACATCCTGCATGTCGAGATGCAACCGGGCCATGCCGGCGATTGCCGGGGCATTGTCGTTTTCCTGCTGCAGCACGGCAGCAAAGAGCTGCGCGGCACCCTGAACATCACCATCCGCAGCGAGCTTGTGTGCCTCCTCCAGGGCCTGCTCCACCGGAGAGGGCCCCTGCGCGCCGCCACCGAGCTTGGCGATGAAGGCATCGATCTGGCTCTCGGGCACGGCGCCCATGAAACCGTCGACCGGTTGTCCCTGGCTGAAGGCGATCACGGCGGGGATCGACTGGATGCCGAGCTGGCCGGCAATGGCGGGGTGATCGTCAATATTCATCTTGACGAGCTTGACCTTGCCGGCCGCCTTGGTCACCGCCTTCTCGATCACCGGGGTGAGCTGCTTGCAAGGGCCGCACCAGGGCGCCCAGAAATCGACGAGAACCGGCTGGTTCATCGATTCGGCGATAACGTCCTCGCGAAACGTCGCGGTGGTCGTCTCCTTGATCAGATCGGCGCCGGCCTGTTGCGCCGTGCCGGGGGCCGGGGTCGCCTGTCCCGTCATCGAATTGCCGAACATGCTCGTCTCACTCTCTGGCTCTTCAACCGCTGCGCGGTCCGTTGGCGTGATCGCGCCGGATGTCGGCGCAGGGTTGTCCGAGGTTGCCGTTTAAAAGGTTGCTCTCAAGATGGGATCGCCGCATCGTTTTGACCAGCCCCGGAATCTGCGGATTTCTCTTCCGGCGGCACCGGCAGATCGCGAATCCGTGTCTCGTGGCCATGCTCCGCGAGAAAGCTGATCAGATCGGCCACACGCATCGAGGTGGTCATGGTGTTGATCAGCGGATGGGCGTTGATGATCTCCTGATCGGCCAGGCGCCGGTCAAGCACGAAGGAGATTTTCTCCGGCGGCGCATTCACCAGGGCGAGCGGCGTCACCGAACCCGGCTCGACGCCGAGAAGCGCCCCGAGCAGTTCCGCCGAGCCGAATGACAGCCGCCCGGAGCCCCCGATCACGGGATGCAGCCGCTTGAGATCGACGGGGCTTTCCGATTCCGCCGTCACCAGGAAGATGCGACCCTTCTTGTCCTTCAGGAAGAGGTTTTTCGTATGCCCGCCCGGAATACGCGCCTTCACATGCTGCGATTCCGCCACCGTAAACACGGCTTCGTGCCCGGTGGTGGTAGTCGCGTAGCCGCGCTTATCGAGGGCGGCGAGAAGTTGTTGCGGTGTCATCATGGCTTTGCTTGTACCCATGCACGGGCCCGGCCTCAAGGCATACGGCGTTTCTGCGGGAGCCTGTGCCGGGAAATCGGCGAAAAATCCGCAAGAAAATCCTCAAAAAATCCTCAAAAAATCCTCTTGCAAAGCCCGCGCGTCTGGTTCATATCAACCCCGTCGACGCGGTGGCGATCACCGCAGACGGTTTCAGGGCCGTCACGGAGCGTGCGGGTGTAGCTCAGGGGTAGAGCACAACCTTGCCAAGGTTGGGGTCGTGGGTTCGAATCCCATCGCCCGCTCCATTTTCCTTCATTGATATTTGGTTTCTATCGCGCAGTCGGCGTCAACGTGAGCCCTGCCGCGTCACGAGGAGGCCCGGATCACCGGGCCCCGCTTCGCGCAATCCGGCGATCACGCAAACGGCGAGAATGGGGCACGGCGAATGTTCGCAGCGGCGTTATCCGAATTCGCACGCTGGATATTTCGCTTCGCCAGTCAGTATTGCGCATGCGCCCGCATGGCGCGCCGACAGTGGCGTCTTTCGATCAGGCAATAAAAAAAGGCGGCAATTGCCGCCTGTTTGTGCATTTCTCCGTCAGGGCAGCAGGGCCGCCAGGGAGAAGGTCGGAGCGGAGAGTGTCGCCAGACTGATGATGGCTGCCGCGCCGATCGCGCCGAAAACAATGGAAACGCCGAGCATCGGCATGAGATCCCTGTTGGCTGTCCTGAACACATTCATGATTCTGACCTCCCGTTTCGCATTCCGACAACACTGCCGAAGCAAGATCGGTTCCAGAATTCCTTAACAAAATTTTTTGCGGCGCAACATCCGCATGAATGCGCAGGGTTGCAACGTCCTGTCAAGCTTTCACATGGCTTTGCGACCACTGCGCCGGTTTCCCGGCGCAGTGTACTGATGCAGCGCAGCACGGCTCTCAGTGCAGCGCGGAACCGTCGCCGGGCTTGTCGGCCGGGTTGTCCGGAGCAGGCGGCAGCGCACCCGGCGCCGCCGCGATCCCACCGATCATCAGCCCCAGCGGACCGACGCTGACAGGCACCGTCTCGCCATCCTTGATGGCGCCGGCGAGGATCGCCTCGGCCAGCGGATCCTGCACCGATTTCTGGATGACGCGCTTGAGCGGACGCGCCCCATAGGCCGCGTCATAGCCCTTCTGGCCGAGCCAGTCCCGCGCCTCCTCGGTCAGTTCGAGCCTGATCTTGCGCTCGTCGAGGAGCTTTTGCAGGCGCTGCAGCTGGATCGCGACGATGGCGCCCATCTGCTCGCGCTGCAGGCGATGGAACAGGATGATCTCGTCGACGCGGTTGAGGAATTCGGGGCGGAAATGGCCGCGAACGACCCCCATCACCGTGTCGCGCACCGCATCCGTATCCTCGCCCTCGCTCTGGGCCACGAGGAATTCCGAGCCGAGATTCGAGGTCATCACGATCAGCGTGTTGCGGAAATCCACCGTGCGGCCCTGGCCGTCGGTGAGGCGCCCGTCATCGAGCACCTGGAGGAGCACGTTGAACACGTCGGGATGCGCCTTCTCGATCTCGTCGAAAAGCACGACCTGGTAGGGCCGCCGGCGCACCGCTTCCGTCAGCGCCCCGCCCTCGTCGTAACCGACATAGCCGGGAGGCGCGCCGATCAGGCGGGCGACGGAGTGCTTTTCCATGTATTCCGACATGTCGATGCGCACCAGCGCGCTCTCGTCGTCAAACAGGAATGACGCCAGCGCCTTGGTCAGCTCGGTCTTGCCGACGCCGGTGGGGCCAAGGAACATGAACGAGCCGATCGGGCGGTTGGGATCCTGCAAACCGGCCCGGGCACGACGTACGGCGGTCGAGACGGCATGAACTGCCTCACGCTGGCCGACGACCCGCTTGGCGAGCTGGGTCTCCATGGCGAGCAGTTTCTCGCGCTCGCCTTCGAGCATGCGATCCACCGGCACGCCGGTCCAGCGCGAGACCACGCCGGCAATGTGATCTGGCGTCACCGCCTCTTCCATCAGCGCCCCGTCGGCGGGACCAGCGTCTTCCGCCGCCTCGGTCTGCGAAAGCTGCTTCTCGAGATCGGGAATGATGCCGTAGGCGAGCTCGCCGGCGCGCTGATACTGCCCCTCGCGTTGGACCTGGGCGAGCTCGGTGCGGGCCTCGTCGAGGCGCCGCTTGAGCTCCGCCGCTGCGCCGAGCTTGCTCTTCTCGGCATTCCAGCGCGCAGTGATCTGCGCGGACTGCTCCTCGAGATCGGCGAGCTCCTTCTCGAGCCGGGCGAGGCGATCCCTGGAGGCGGTATCCGCCTCCTTCTTCAGCGCTTCGCCCTCGATCTTCAGCCGGATGATCTCGCGATCGATGGAATCGAGCTCTTCAGGCTTCGAATCGACCTGCATGCGCAACCGCGCGCCCGCCTCATCGACGAGGTCGATGGCCTTGTCGGGCAGGAAGCGGTCGGTGATGTAGCGGTTCGACAGGGTGGCCGCCGCGACGAGCGCCGAATCGGCGATGCGCACGCCGTGATGCTGCTCGTATTTCTCCTTCAGCCCGCGCAGGATCGAAACCGTATCCTCGACGGTCGGTTCGGAGACGAAGACGGGCTGGAAGCGTCGGGCGAGCGCTGCATCCTTTTCCACATGCTTGCGGTACTCGTCGAGCGTGGTGGCGCCGACGCAATGCAGTTCACCGCGCGCGAGCGCCGGCTTCAGCAGGTTCGAGGCGTCCATCGCCCCGTCGCCCTTGCCGGCACCGATCAGGGTGTGCATCTCGTCGATGAATAGCACGATCTCGCCCTCTGCCGCAGTCACCTCCTGCAGGACGCCCTTGAGACGCTCCTCGAATTCACCGCGATATTTCGCCCCCGCGATCAGCGCGCCCATATCGAGGGCGAGCAGGCGCTTGTCGCGCAGGCTCTCCGGCACATCGCCATTGACGATGCGCAGTGCGAGCCCCTCGACGATGGCGGTCTTGCCGACGCCGGGTTCGCCGATCAGGACGGGATTGTTCTTGGTGCGGCGCGAGAGCACCTGGATGGCGCGGCGGATCTCCTCGTCGCGACCGATCACCGGATCGAGCTTGCCGTCTCGCGCCGCCTGGGTCAGATCGCGGGCGTATTTCTTCAAGGCCTCGTAGGCGTTCTCCGCCGAGGCGTTGTCGGCGGTGCGACCCTGGCGCAGGGCGTTGATCGCCGCGTTTAGGTTTTGCGCGCTGACCCCCGCCTTTGCAAGCGCCTTGCCGGCCTCGGTATCCTTCTCGATGACGAGTGCGAGCAGCAGTCGCTCCACCGTGACGAAGGAATCGCCGGCCTTGTCGGCGGCCTTTTCCGCCGCGTCGAAAACACGTGCCGTGCCGGGCTGGAGATAGAGCTGGCCGCTGCCGCCCTCGACCTTGGGAAGCTTCGCGAGCGACTGGTCTGTGAGTTGGAGCGCGGTCTTCGCGTCGCCGCCGGCGCGCGCGATCAGGCCTGCGGCCATGCCTTCGGAATCATCGAGCAGGGCTTTGAGCACATGCTCGGGCGCGAATTGCTGGTGCCCCTCACGAAGGGCGATGGTCTGCGCCGCCTGGAGGAAGCCTCGGGCGCGTTCGGTATATTTCTCGATATTCATCTCTCGTCCTTTCAAGCCACCCATGGACGCCCCGAACGGGCACGCCTCATGATGCTCTGCTAACGCGCCGGCCCTTCCTGGTAAGCAACCGGCATCCCTGATCTAGGTGTTGCTGATGCGCCACACAAGACCCGATGTCATCATGGAACGCGGTCACGGTCGACGCGTTGATCAAACTTATTGAAGATCATCGAAAGGAGGCGCGCATGGCCGAAGAATCCGACGAGAGGAAAAAGGAAGACGCCGCAACACAAGCGCCTGAGGAAGGCGACAAGCGCAAGCGGCCCGGCACGGACAATTCCCCGGGTCAGGGCGGGTTCCATCATGCCGATACCCGGATGGGTCACGAGCATTCAAAATTGCTCGGCGAGGCCGAGCGTGTGGTGACCGGCAAGGACAAGCCGCCCAAAAGTGCCGACGAAGACGAAATCGACAAGGCGAAGGAGTGAGGTCCATCCCGGGACGGGATCACCCTCGCACGAACGCCAATTGCGGAGATGACGAATTGAGCGCCAAATCCGGGAAGACCGAGTTGCAGAAGAACATGGAAAAGGCGCTGGACATGAAGCGCGGATCCGAGAGTGCGACGCAGATCCACGACGATCAGACGGCGGGCAAGGGCATGCAGTCCAACCCCAACGAGAAGATCGCGCCTTCCGGCGCCCTTGATGCAGAGGGGCACAGGCCGGTCGTGAGCCGCTCGCGCGGTGTGCGCGTCAGCGACAGGGGTTGAGGGCCGGGAAATGGTGCCGGTTGTCAGACTCGAACTGACGACCTACCGCTTACAAGGCGGTTGCTCTACCAACTGAGCTAAACCGGCATCGTGGAAGCCATTACCCCGTTTTCGGCTCCGGATGCAAGAATTCTGGTGAGCGCTTTCGGCTGGGCACCCGGGGGCGCACCACAGCCGTTCGGGGCGGCGCTTTCCGTTTCCGGAATATACGATCCCGGATTGCTCTGCCGCATCGGCCAAGCCGATGCAGATTCGTGCTGACGGGAGCCTTGCGGGCGTTTAGACTTCGTTAACCACAATGCAGGAAATCGGGGATCGAAGGATGAATGCCATGTCGCTTGCACCGATCAGCCGCAGCCTGACAGGCGCCGCCCTTTGCGCTGCCGCGCTGATCGCCCTCGCTGTCGTCCCGCTTGCCGTCCTCGCCACACCGGCCGGGGCGGAGACCAGCCGAATCACGGTCCTGACCGGGTCGCAGGGAAATCAATCAAAGATTGCCGGCAGCCGGAGCGATCAGACGATCCGCATCGTCATCGCCGATCCCGTGCGCCCCGGCATTCGCCGGCCACCCGTCGCGGAACCCGTGCTCTATGTCATCGAGGATGACGAGGCCGTGCGCGCCGTGCGCTGACGCGCTGTCTGGCGCCTTCGATAACGGCGCGTTCAAGCGATGATATCGGGATTGAGCTGGTCTTCAAGGTCGATGATCCGGTCGCGCAGGATCAGCTTTCGTTTTTTCAGGCGCTGCAGCTGCAGCTTGTCGCTGGTGCTCATGGTCTCGAGCGCGTCGATCGCCGAATCGAGGTCGCGATGCTCCTGGCGCAGGCGCTCCAGCTCGCGGCGCAGCGCCCGCTCCTCGTCACGAGGACCGCCGAAGGCGACGATGTTGTCGGCGACCAGATTGTCGACATTATCGTTCCCGCAATCTCCCGCATCGCGGTAAGTCTCGTCTTCGCCGACCATATTCGCTCCGCGACGCCTCACGTGTTGTGGGTGCATACAGTAAGCCTTTCCACAGCAGGCGTCCAGCCCGCAGAATTCGGCAAATCGGTCAAATGCGAATGATGCGATTATCTTTGAATCGCCACGTTTCGTGTGACAGTATGATGACGTCGGCACAAACGAATGGAGGACCCGACATGTCGCTGCAGAGCCATCTCGTGGAGTTGGAAAAAAAGCACCAGGCATTGGAGAAGGCGCTTCACGAAGCCCAGATCCGCCCCTCTTCGGATGACCGCGAAGTCGCCGAACTCAAACGCAGGAAGCTCCAGCTCAGGGACGAGATCTCGCGCCTGCAACAGGCAAACGGCAAGGCTACCGTCCACTGAAATTGTTTCATGACCGGCCCCGTCGCGCGCGGCGGGCCTGACCGCCGCGTCCGTGACGAGATGCGGCGGTTTCGTTTCAGGGCATCATTTCGTCAGGCGTATACCGGCTGAATGTGAAGAAACGATTCGCGCGGGAATGATTGGAAGCACCCGGTCAGGCATGGCCCGCCGATGATGACAGCAGGGCCGGGTCGATACCCAGAAGGTGCAGAGCGCGCGCGTATTGGTCATCGGCAGCATGGTTGAAGACGACATCCGGATCGGCCGGGCAGCTCAACCATCCATTGCTCTGGATTTCGCTCTCCAGCTGTCCCGCACTCCACCCGGCATAACCCAGCGCGAGCACGGCATCGCGTGGTCCATGCCCGCGGGCGATGGCGCGCAGAATGTCGACCGTGGATGTCAGGCAGATCTCGGGGGCGACGGCCTGGGTCGATTGCGCTACCCGGTAATCGGGGGAATGCAGCACGAAGCCGCGGCTGGTCTCGACTGGCCCGCCCATCAGGACAGGCATGCGATCGAGCGCAACAGGAAGACGCATCGCATCATCATCTCCGATGATCTCCAGTTGCACCAGGAGATCGGGCAGCCGCAGATCGGATGCCGGTTTGTTGATGACGATACCCATCGCGCCCCGCGCGGAGTGCTCGCAGACATAGATCACGGCACGCATGAAACGCTCATCCGGCATGCCGGGCATGGCGATGAGCAAATGCCCTTCGAGATTGTCGAATGCGCTGACCCGGTCCTTGCCCATGGTGACACGATCCTCTCTGCAGAGCCCAGAATCGCGAAACCGGATGCCGATGTCCATCGATTTGTGATCCCCGGTCACGCATCCTTGAGCGCGGTGGACTTGGAGGCCGGGCGGGAGAAGGTTACCTGTAGATCTCAAAAGCGAGAGGACGATGCGAATGAGGTTTGCGCGACATGACGAACTCTTCGACGGCGCCGTGGCGCGCGCCGGGCGGCGCAATCGGTTTCAGCCATTGCGAGTCCCGGCAGCTGCATCCGTGTTTCTGCTCGCGCTGTCGGCGGGCATGGCCGGATCGGCCATCGCACAGGAAACCGCCTGGGAAGAAGGCCATGCCTCCCGCGCACGGCTCATCGCCGGCGCCGGCGACGGGACGCAGATGCTCGCCGGTATCGAGATCGAACTCGCAGAAGGCTACAAGACCTATTGGCGCCATGCCGGTGATTCGGGTCTGCCGCCGGAGATCGATTGGTCCGGCTCGCGGAATGTCGCGGATCTCTCACTCGAATTCCCCGCCCCGGGGCGTTTCAGGGATGCGAGCGGCACGTTCTTCGGTTACCAGGATGACGTTCTCCTGCCTGTGATGATCACGCCGACCGATACCGGCGAACCGGTGACGCTCAGCGTCAGTCTGAGCTACGGAGTGTGCAAGGATGTCTGTATTCCCGCCTTCGCCGATTTCGAATTGACCATTCCCGTCGCGCAGAGCGGGGGGCATGCGCCACGCCTCGCCGACGCGTCGAGGCAGGTGCCCCGCCGCGTCACACCTGGCGAGACTTATGCCGGGCTCGCCTTCCATGACCACGCCGTGACCGATGACGGCAAGCTCGCACTGACCGTCGCGGCGCCGCCCGATGCCCTGTTGATGGCGGAAGGCCCGGATTATCACTGGTTCCTCGATCCCGATGATGCGCCCCGGGCCGATTTGTCGGGCCGACAGGTCTTCACGGTCGATTTTGCCGAGACCCCGCGTGAGATCATGGGCGCGACGTCTTTCCGCTTCACGCTGGTCGGGGATGGCGCAGCCATCGAGACGCTGATCGAGATTCCGCAGGAAGCCTTGCGCAGGCTCGCCGGGCGCTGATCGCTGCAGGCCCGCCTTCAGGCTAGCCAGCGCTTGCGGCGCTTGTAGGTCTTGACGTTTCGGAAGGAGCGTGCGCCGCTATCCGAGATGCCGAGGTAGAATTCCTTCACATCCTCGTTCTCGCGCAGCATCTTCGCCTCACCGTCCATCACCACGCGCCCCGTCTCCAGAATGTAGCCGTAGGTGGCGTAGCGCAGCGCCATGTTGGTGTTCTGCTCCGCCAGCAGGAAGGAGACGCCTTCCTTTGCGTTGAGATCCTGCACGATTTCGAAGATTTCCTCGACGATCTGCGGCGCCAGCCCCATCGAGGGCTCGTCGAGCAGGATCATCTTGGGCTTGCTCATCAGGGCGCGCCCGATGGCGCACATCTGCTGCTCGCCGCCGGACGTGTAGCCCGCCATGGCGCTGCGGCGCTCGCGCAGACGGGGGAAATAGTTGTAGACCTTCTCCATATCCGCCTTGATGGCGGCGGATCCGTCCTTGCGGGTGAAGGCGCCGGTGAGGAGGTTTTCCTCGATGGTCAGGTGGCCGAAGCAGTGGCGGCCTTCCAGAACCTGGATGCAGCCACGTCGTACCAGGTCATTGGGTGACAGCCGCTCGATGCGCTCGCCCTCGAACTCGATCGAGCCCTTGGTCACCTCGCCGCGCTCGGCATGGAGCAGGTTGGAGATGGCCTTGAGCGTCGTGGTCTTGCCGGCACCGTTGGCGCCGAGAATGGCGACGATGCCGCGTCGCGGCACGTTGAGCGAGACTCCCTTCAGCACCAGGATGACGTGATCGTAGATCACTTCGATATTGTTGACCGACAGGATCAGATCCTTCGTCTGCGGATCAGGCGCGCTCTGTTCGGGCGCGGTTTCAGTCGTGGCGCTCATCTCGGATTCATCCTGCAGGGTCATCACGATCGGGGTCCGGCGGAGCGGCAGTGGCGCCCCGCCGGGATTTCGTCAGTGGCGCGGAGCCTGCCTCAGGGGCATTCTTCCGTCCGCTCGGGCCATCCGGAATCGGCCGCAGCGTAGGATTGAGCGGCGTCTTCGATCAGGGGCCGCACGAATTCCGTCATCGGCGACATCCAGTCGGTCCCCTGTGTCCAGGCATCACCGCCCCATTGGGCCACATAGACCTGATTATGACCGCTATGGTCTTCGCAGGTGATGGCAAGCGGCGCCATGAAGCCGTCCATGCCCATCTCGACCACACGCTCCTGCGTGATGTTCATCGCCTCGAGCCCGAGCCGCATATCGGTACCGTCGATCACGTCCTTGCCCGTGATTTCCTGCGCCGTACGGATCGCTTCGGCGACCAGCATCGAGTTGTAGATGCCGCGGTTGTAGAGGTTGTCGCCGATGCGCTCGCGCGGGAACTGCGAGAGGCCGCGTTCGTGCACATAGGTGATGATATCGTCCATGAAGGGGTAGTCGGAGCCGACGCCATGGAAGTTCAGCGACTTGTAACCGGCAGCCTCGGCCCCGCCGGCGCGGGCATCCTCGTCGCCACCGGCCCACCAGACACCGACCAGGCGATCCACGGGGAAGTTGGTGCGCACGGCTTCACGCACTGCGGTGGGGTTCATGGCGCCCCAGCCCTGCAGGTAGATCCAGTCCGGACGGTCGCGACGCACGTTCAGCCAGACCGAGGACTGGTTCTGCATGTCCTGTGCGGGAACCGGGTAGAGCTTGACCTCGAAACCGTGTTCTTCGGCAAGCGCCTCGAGCACCGGGATCGGCTCGCGCCCGTAGGGAGCATCGAGATGCAGGAGACCGATGGTCTTGCCCGCGAGGTTCTCGAAGCCGCCTTCGACATCCGCGACATGCTTGACGAAGGCGGAAGCGCCGTCCCAATAGGTCACCGGCGGGTTGAACACCCACGGGAATGTGGTGCCGTCAGCCGCTGCCGAAAGACCGTAGGCCATCGACAGCACGGGAATCTCGTCGACCGCAGCGCGCGGGATCAGTTGCAGGGTGATGCCCGTGGAATAGGGATTAATCACGACCGGATTGTTGCCGCGCACGGATTCGTAGCATTCCACGCCGCGCGTGGTGTCGTAGCCGGTTTCGCATTCCTCGATGATCAGAGGCACGCCACCGATACCGCCATCGCGCTCGTTCAGCATGGTGAGATAATCATGCATGCCGTCCGCGATCGGGATGCCGGAGCCGGCGAAGGCGCCGGTGCGATAGGTCAGAAGCGGCACATAGATGCCGTCCTGCGCCTGCGCCGCCGTCACCGCAGCGGATGCGGCGAAGACGGAAGCGGCCAGAGCGCCGATACCGTATAATCTGAGTGACATGAGCGTTCCCCTCCCAGGGTCATGGCCGTTGACCGGCCGGTTTCAGTCTGCTGCGACGTCTCCTTGTGATTCCGGCCGCCCCTAATAGGGGAACGGCCAGACCCGGAGCTTCTGTTTGACGATCTGCCATAGCCGCGCGAGGCCGTGCGGCTCGACGATCAGGAAGAAGATGATCATGGCGCCGAGGATCATGAAGCGCAGATGCTCGATCGTCTCGGCGCCGATGCGGATGCCCAGCGGCTCAAAGATCGCAGGCAGCAGAGCGCCCATGGCGATCGGGAGCATGAAGATCAGAGCCGCGCCAAAGAACGAGCCGATCAGCGAACCGAGACCACCGATGATCACCATGAACAGGATTTCAAAGGACTGGTCGATGTTGAAGACGTTGTATTCCGCGCCGCCATACCAGAGAAAGACCATCATCGCCCCGGCCACGCCGCAATAATACGACGAGACCGCAAAGGCCATGAGCTTGGCCTTGAAAGGGCGAATGCCCATCAGTTCGGCTGCGATGTCCATGTCGCGGATCGCCATCCATTGCCGACCGATACGACCATGCACGATGTTGGACGCGATCCAGGTCAGGATGATCACGATGGTCAGAACCACGATGTAGCGCGCCTGCGGCGTCGCCGCAGCGCCGACGATCTGCACGTCGAACAGGGTGCGCCGGGGCGCCTCGATAGCCCCGGAGATGTTGTAGTTCACCAGCCAGGGCACCCGGTTGAAGGTCCATTGCAGGAAGAACTGCGCGGCGAGTGTCGCCACGGCGAGATAGAACCCCTTGATGCGCAGGCTCGGCAGGCCGAAGAGCACCCCGATACCGGCGGCGAAGAAGCCGGAGACGAAGATCCAGACGACGACGTTTACCTCGGGGAAGATCGTCATCAGCTTGTAGCAGGCGTAGGCGCCCACACCCATGAAGGCGCCGGTACCGAGCGAGAGCAGACCGGTATAGCCGACCAGCATGTTCAGCCCGATCGCCGCGAGGGCGAAGATCAGGAACGGAATCAGCACTGCCTGGAGCATGAAGGTCGAGCCGAAAAAGGCCATGGAATAGGCCAGCAGGATGATCACGACAATGCCGATCCGGTCCTGCTTCAGCGGGAACACCGCCATGTCTGCGGCATAGTTCGATTTGAATTGCCCGGCCTCACGATAGATCACGGCGCGATTCCCTTCCTGGTCTCGTTATGCGGTGCCCGGACCGGCTCCGGCTGCATGCAAAGCGTGTCGTTCTTCCTGCGCATCGTCATATTCGTTCGATGATCTTTTCGCCGAACAGCCCCTGCGGACGGAAGACGAGGAAGATCAGTGCGATCACATAGGCAAACCAGCTCTCGATACCCCCGCCCACGATCGGGCCCCAGTAGAACTCGGCCAGCTTCTCGCCGAAGCCGATGATGAGCCCGCCGACGATCGCGCCCGGGATCGAGGTGAAGCCGCCGAGGATCAGAACAGGCAGCGCCTTAAGCGCGATGATCTGAAGGGCGAAGGAGACGTCCGAGCGCGCGCCCCACATGATCCCAGTGACCAGCGCGACGATGCCGGCGGCGAACCAGACGATCACCCAGATCTGGTTGAGCGAAATGCCGACGGAGAGCGCCGCCTTGTGGCTGTCGGCCACCGCGCGAAGGGCCCGCCCGATGCGGGTCTTGGAGAAGAAGATGCCGAGCGTGGCGATCATGATCACCGCGATCACCGCAGCCGCCACGTCGATATGCTGCACGGCGACAAAGCCGCCGGCCACGTCGAAGCTGGTCCGGCCTTGCGGCAGCATCAGCTCCGAGGTGATCATCTGCTTGGGCTCCCCGCCGAAGATCAGCTCGCCGAAACCGATCAGGAAATAGGTGATCCCGAAGGTGGCCATGAAGAGAATGATATCGGGCTGATTCACAAGGGGTCGCAGCACCACCCGTTCGACCGTGACGGCGAGCAAAAACATAACCCCGATCGCCAGCGCCAGCGCGAGGATGGCCGGCACGCCCATGGCATGGAAGCCCACCAGCGTCAGCGCGGCGAACACCACCATGATGCCCTGGGCGAAGTTGAACACCCCCGACGCCTTGAAGATGAGGACGAAGCCGAGGGCGATCAGCGCATAGAGGATGCCGGAAACGAAGCCCTCCCAGAGAACCTGCAGAAGCAGGTCCGGGGCCTCGCCCATGAAGGCGAAGGGTTCGATGAAGATCTGGTGCAGGAGGTTCATGAGCGTTGACTCGCGGCTTTGCTTCTGGCTCGAGGCTTCAATGCGGCACGCCGAGATAGGCGTCGATGACCTTCTGGTCGCGTTTCACCTCATCCGGCGTCCCGTCCGCGATCTTGCGGCCGTATTCGAGCACGACGACGCGGTCCGACAGATCCATCACCACGCCCATATCGTGTTCAATCAGGGCGATGGTGGTGCCGAAATGGTTGTTCACGTCGAGGATGAAGCGGCTCATGTCCTCTTTCTCCTCGAGATTCATGCCCGCCATGGGCTCGTCGAGAAGCAGCAGATCAGGCTCCATGGCCAGCGCCCGGCCAAGTTCCACGCGCTTTTGCAGTCCGTAGGGGAGCTTGCCGACGGGCGTCTTGCGGATCGCCTGGATCTGCAGGAAGTCGATGATATCTTCGACCACGCGGCGATGCGCGACTTCCTCGCGCATCGCCGGGCCGAAGCGCAGGATCTGCCAGAACAGGTTCGCTTTCATCTTCAGCGAACGCCCCGCCATGATGTTGTCAAGGGTCGACATGCCCTTGAACAACGCCACGTTCTGGAAGGTCCGCGCGATCCCGCCTGCGGCGGCCTCATAGGGGCGCATCTTGCGCCGCGTCTCGCCACGAAAGGTGATCCTGCCCTCGGTGGGATGATAGAACCCGTTGATGCAGTTGAGCATCGAGGTCTTGCCGGCCCCGTTGGGCCCGATGATCGCGCGGATTTCGCCCTTGCGGATATCGAAGGAGACGTCGGTCAGGGCTTTCACGCCACCGAAACCCAGCGAGACATTGTCGACGGCGAGCAGCACTTCCTCGGAACGACGGAGCGCAGGCGCTGCCACTAACGGAGCGTCACCCCCGGCGCCCTGCGGCTCCACGGTTTCGCACGCTGGCTTTTCGGTGGCCTTCTCGGCGATCTCGGCGCTGGTCGGGTTCACGCTCATGCGGCCTTCTCCATGGCGGCTTCGGTCGTGACCGGGTGGATCGGCATGTCACGGATCGTCACCCGCGCCGCGATGACGCCCTTGCGCCCGTCCTCGAAGGTGACTTCGGTGCGGATATCGGCCTCTGTCGAACCATCGTAGAGTGCCGTGACGAGGGGTTCGTAGCGCTCGGCGATGAAGCCGCGCCGGACCTTCTGCGTGCGCGTCAGTTCGCCGTCATCGGCATCGAGCTCCTTGTGCAGGATAAGGAAGCGCTTGACCTGGGCGCCACCCATGCGCGGCTCGGCGGCAAGCGAGCGGTTCACCTCGTCCACATGCGCGGCGATCATCTCGTAGACACGCGGATGCTGCGCGAGCTCCTGATAGGAGGCGTAGATCACGTTGTTGCGCTCCGCCCAGTTGCCCACGGCCGTGAGGTCGATATTGATGAAGCAGGTGACGAAATCGCGCTCGTGCCCGTAAGCGACGACTTCCTTGATATTGGGATAGAATTTGAGCTTGTTCTCGACGTATTTTGGCGGGAACAGCGAACCGTCATTGAGCTTGCCGACATCCTTGGCCCGGTCGATGATGCGCAGGTGGCCGGTCTGCGGATCGAAGAACCCCGCATCGCCCGAGCGGACGTAACCATCCGCCGTCTTGGT
>NZ_DATGCW010000156.1:0-6432 GCF_035311605.1 Saliniramus sp. | reverse complement strand
CCGATGCGCGGCGGCATGGCCTGCGGATCGACCGCGAGGCACCACAGCGACGAGCCGTGCTCCGGGTCGCCGAAGGCGTGATAATGATCCACGCCGGTCACCGTGCCGATGATCTGTCCGGTCGCCTCGTCCTCGGCGACGAAATAGGTGATCGCCCGGCTGTCACGCTTCGACCAGAAGAACTCCGGCGGCACCGGCACCATGTGGCGCGCGGCATAGATCCGGTTGACGGCCTCGGCATCTGCAGCCGAAGACAGCCGCCGGATGAAGAAACCGCCGGGGCGGCGCCGCGAGGTGCGATAGCGCGACAGATGCAGCCTGAACGTATGCGAGGGGTCGAGGAACATCTCCTGCGGCGCACTCGCCAGCGCCACATGCGGATCCTGCACATAGACGGCGATATCCCGCCGGTCCGGGCGTTCTCCGCGCATCGCTTCCACGAGTTCCTCATGATCGTCGAATGTCTGTCCGAAGAGCAGCCGCCCCCAGCCGCAATCGACGATCGCGTTCGGCTGCGGGGTATGGCTTTGATCCGGCTCTGCATAGGCGGGCTGGCGACGCTGATCGCGCTCCTGCCGCAGCGAGCGTTCCGACCTGGTTGAACGCGTTCTGGTCATTTTGACCCTCTCGTCAGGGGCGTGATCTTATCGCGAAATCAGGGTTGTGCGAGGCGTTTTCGCACCCGGCTTCACCCCAGCCTTGATCCCTCCACTGAGGGGAGGGAGACCGGGCAGCCGCTGCATTTTCCGCTCAAAGATCATGTTGCTGCAGCCACATTTCGAGCAGCGCCACCTGCCAGAGTTCCGATCCGCGCAAGGGGGTGATGGCGCTGGTCGGGTCCGCAAAGAGGCGGTCGAGGTAATCCTGGTTGAACAGGCCGCGTTCGCGCGCCTTCTGCGAAGTGAGCGAATCGCGCACCATGTCGAGTGTCGGGCCCTGGATGTATTTCAGCGCAGGCACCGGGAAATAGCCCTTGGGCCGGTCAATCACCTCGTTGGGGATGACCTTGCGTGACGCTTCCTTCAGCACACCCTTGCCGCCATGGGCGAGATGGTGGCGTGACGGAATGCGGGCTGCGAGTTCTGCGAGCTCGTAATCAAGGAACGGCACCCGCGCCTCCAGCCCCCAGGCCATGGTCATGTTGTCGACCCGCTTCACGGGATCATCGACCAGCATCACATTGGCATCGAGGCGCAGGGCCTTGTCGACGGGATCGTCGGCGCCCGGCATGGCGAAATGGTTCTCGACGAAGGCCCGCACCTCGTCGCGATCGGCATGCCAGTGCGGCGCCACGTGCTGGCGCATCACCGTGTTCGAGCGGTCGAAGAAGGCGTTGGCGTAATCCTCGACGGGATCGTTCGAATTGGTCAGCTTGGGATACCAGTGATAGCCCGCGAAGACCTCGTCCGCGCCCTGGCCGGACTGGACAACCTTCACATGCTTGGCGACCTCGCGGCTGAGCAGATAGAAGCCGACATTGTCATAGGAGACCATCGGTTCCGACTGCGCGCGGATCGTCGCTGGCAGCGCCTCCAGCATGTCGGCGGAGGGGATCATCATCCTGGTGTGATCCGTCTCGAAGCGCTCGGCGATGAGATCGGAATAGACGAACTCGTCGCCCTTCTCGCCATTGGCTTCCTCGAAGCCGATGGAGAAGGTCTTGAGGCCCTTCTGGCCCTGCTCGGCCAGAAGCCCGACGATCACGCTCGAATCAACACCGCCGGAGAGCAGCACGCCCACGGGCACATCGGCGACCATGCGGCGCTTGACGGCGCGGCGCAATTCGTCGAGCACCATGTCACGCCATTCCTCGAAGGGACGCTCGGCATCCTCGGCGCTGCCGCCGTAATTCAGCTTCCAGAACTGGATATCCTTCGAGGTGCCGTCCTTCTCGATCACGCGCAGGGTGGCGGGCGGGAGCTTCCGCACGCCCTTGAGCATGGTGTAGGGCGCCGGCACCACGGCGTGGAAGCTCATGTAGAATTGCAGAGCGACGGGGTCGATCGTGGTATCGACTTCGCCGGTGGCGACGATCGCCGGCAGCGAGGAGGCGAAGAACAGCCGCTTGCCCTTTTCTGCGACATAGAGCGGCTTGATGCCGAAACGGTCACGCCCGAGTATCACGCGCCCGGTATCCCGCTCATGGATGGCGAAGGCGAACATGCCATTGAAGCGCTGCACGAAATCGAGACCCCAGGCGTGGTAGGCCTTCAGGATAACTTCCGTATCGCCGTGGGAGAAGAATCGATAGCCCATACCCTGGAGCTCTTCGCGCAGCTCCGGATAATTGTAGATGCAGCCGTTGAAGGCGATGCTGAGGCCGAGCTCGGAATCGACCATGGGCTGCTCGGCCTTGTCCGAGAGATCAATGATCTTCAGGCGGCGGTGGCCGAAGCTGACGCGCCCGCGGTTGAGCATGCCGCCGGAATCGGGGCCGCGCGGCACCAGGCAATCCGTCATGCGTTCGGTGATATGGGGGGAGGCCGGGCTCCCGTCAAAAGTGATTTCGCCGCAAATGCCGCACATAGCTACGTTCTGCTCTCGTCTTGTCAGCGTTATTGCGCTGCCCGGCTCACCCGGACAACGCTCTGCCGATAGCTAATTCGTACACAAATCTTTACAGCACGAATATTTTGATGTCAAATGATCGTGGAGGATACAAATGACCGACATGACGCGTTCCCGTGCGAGCCACCTTGTGGCGACACGACGACGGGACTTGCCACAAAAAAATGCCGAAATATCCGAAATGGTTCCGTCGCAAGACGCAGGCAACGTGAGTGATGATCTCGGTGCGCTCGTCAAGGCGATCCGCGTCATCGCGCAGGCGATCGATACGCGATCGAAGGCGATGGCGCGCCTGTCCGGTCTGACCATCCCGCAGGTCGTGGTGCTGGCCGGCATCCGCGATCTCGGCGAGGTGACCACCAACGGCCTGTCGCGCCATGTCGACCTCTCCCCCGGAACGGTGGTCGCGATCCTCGACAAGCTTGCCGAACGCGGTTTCGTCGAGCGTTATCGCTCGCCGACGGATCGGCGCATCGTGCATTCGCGGCTGACGCAGCAAGGCGCGGAGATTCTCTCGCGCGCGCCCTCACTGTTGCCCGATGATGCGGTGGATGCGATCACACGGATGCCGCAGGCCGACCGCGCTGCGCTGGTCACGGCATTTCGCAGCGTTGCGGGGCTGTTGCGCGGGATATCCTGAAGCGAGTCCGCTCGCGATCAGGAAAAGCGGCGCAGTTTCTCGCGGGCGGGCAAGGCGTCGATATCGGGCAAGGGGCCGGTGGAGATATCCGCGCTGACGGGCTCTTGCGAACCGGTCTCGTCAGCATCCACGACGATGACATCCGTCTCGGCTTCAGTCTCAGCCGTCAGAGCAGCCTGTCCTTCCCTCTCGCCGCCGTGCCCATCGCCGGCCTCGATCTCGGCGAAGTCCACCAGATCCGCAGCATCATCGAGATCAGACAGGCCGGCGACGACGCCGTTTGCGTCCGACACCGACTCATCCGCCTCATCAGCCTCAGCCGCAGCGATTGCGGTATCCGCAGCTGCGGGGTCCGCGACGAAGTCGATTTCCTCCGCGAGGCGCGGCGGCTCGGCTTCCGCGCCTCGATTGAAGAAATAGGCGTCGACCGGGTCGGCCATCGCATCATCGACGATCATCGTGTCGATGCCGTCCTGACAAAGGCCGTTGAAATCCTCAAGACTGTCGCTCAGATCACGCTGGCGCGCCGCATCATCCATGCCGTCCTGCGCCCCTTCATGCCCGCCATCGGGCGCCTCGCCCGTCTCGCCGTCACCCCAGATCTCGATCATGGCGTTGATGCGCCCTTCGAGGAAGCGCAGCGTGTCGACGATGCGGGTGGTGCGCTGGGCGGTCAGGTCCTGGAACGAACAGGCGGTGTAGATGTCCGTGGCGCGGCGGTCGAGTTCGTCACACATCGCCTCGCTGGCGCCCTCCTCCCGCAATGTCCAGGCGGCTTCCTGGATCTGCTCGGCGGCTTCGAGGATGTCGGAGGTCGCGCGTTCCGTAGTGCGCACGATCGCGTCCAGCGCTTCGGAGGCAACGCCGAGTTCGTTGGGCTGCGCGCCCTGGGGCCGCAATGTGCTGATCTCGTGCTTGGTACGCGAAATCGCGCGCGACATTTCGAGCAGATCCATGCGCAGGCGATCCTTCTCCTGCGCTTCGCGGTTCTGCACCATCATGCCTTCGAGGCGCTCGATCGCGCCGAGCAGCATCTGCGTGTCGGCGGCGCGGTTGCGGCGCGCATATTCCTTCAGGAACCAGCGCCCGCGCTCTGTCTCCATCACCGCGCCTTCAATGGCGTCGTAATCGGCCTCGGCGACCGGAGTGAGGGCTTTCGAATCGCTCATATCGCTGCCACCACGCCTTTTCGAATCATACTGGAACTGCGCATCGAGCCCTATAGCGCACCAGAAATCCTTTATCTTTGCTTAAAAACCCGCGTATCGGCAGCCATTCCTCGCCATCCCAGCGTCGGCTCGTCCTCTGAAGGGCGATGCGCGTGAAGCCAGTTCCAGAAGAAAAAAGCGCAATCAAAAATTTTTAATATTAATGAAATGCAATTATTGCGTACCCGATTGAACTAACCTACCTCTGGATGCCCAAGGTAGCAGAAGATAATCGGAAATGAATGAAATCAATCAGAAATTACACTTGGGGACGTCTTCGGATTGCAGCGATGCCGTCCCGCTCGTTCTCGACGTCGATGGCGTCGTTTTGGCGACGGATATGCTGTACGAGATGGCGCTCGCCTTTGTGAAGAACAATCCCTTCGGCATCTTTCTACTGCTCTACTGGCTGATCGCCGGCAAGGCCGTGCTCAAGAAGCGGCTCGCCGAGCATACGCAGATCGACATCGATCGCCTGCCCCTCAACGAGTCCGTCGTCGCAAATGCGCGCTCGGCCCACGATCGCGGGCGCATGGTCGTTCTCGCTACGGCTGCGGACGAAAGTCTCGCCCGGCGCCTTGCGCAGCGGCTCGGCTTCATCGACCTGGTCATGGCCAGCGACGGCGCGACAAACCTCAAGGGCGGGGCCAGGGCAGATGCGCTCACGGCACGCTTTCCGGATGGATTTGCCTATTTCGGAGACAGTGCGAGCGACCTGCATGTCTGGAAACGTGCCCGCTCGATCGGGATCATCGGCGCCGACCGGGCCACGGCGGCGGCGGCGCGTGCTCACGCGAAGGATCGGAGCAAACCGGTCGAATGCGCGATGCCGCGCTCCGGCCTCGGCCTGAAGGGCTGGGCGCGGGCGCTGCGGCTGCACCAATGGGCGAAGAACCTCCTCGTCTTCGCCCCCCTCGTGCTTGCCGGCCTGCTGACAGATCCCGGCGCATGGCTTTCCGCCGGCATCGCTTTTCTGGCGCTCGGCCTGCTCGCTTCCGCGACGTACCTCCTGAATGATCTGCTGGACATCGTCGATGACCGTCAGCACTGGACCAAGCGCAACCGCCCCCTCGCCTCCGGCCGCATGCGGATCACGCAGGCCGTCGCGGCCATCCCCGTCGGCATTGCGGGAAGCGTGCTTCTGGGAAGCCTCGTCGGTTACCAGGTGGTCGGGGTGCTCACCATCTACCTCGGATTGACGCTGGCCTATTCGCTGCATTTCAAGCGTAAGCCGGTGATCGACGTGTTCATGCTCGCGACCCTGTTCACGCTGCGCCTCGTTCTGGGCATCGTGGCCGTCGGTGTTGCGGCCTCGCCCTGGCTCCTGGTCTTTTCGATGTTTCTGTTCGCGTCGCTTTCGTTCGCCAAGCGGCAGACGGAGGTTTTGCGTTTTGCCGAACGCACCTCGGATATGGCTGCGAAGCTGAGCGGGCGCGGCTATTTCGTCGCCGATGCGCCGTTCATCCTGGCGATGGGAATCGCCTCGGGGATGGCCTCCATGGTGATCATGGTGCTCTATCTGACGCAGGACGCCATGCATGTCGGCATTTATGCCCAGACGCAATGGCTGTGGGGCATTCCTCTGGCGCTGTTTCTCTGGCTCTCGCGGATCTGGATGATCGGCCAACGCGGAGAGTTGCTCGATGATCCCGTCGTCTTTGCCATGAAGGACCCCAAGAGCCTCGTTCTGTGCGCGATCGTGCTCATGTCCTTCATCATGGCACTGATCGGGGTTCCGCTATGAAGGCCCCTGCCCCGCAAATCCTGCGCTTTCTCGTCCTCGGCGGCCTCGCCGCGCTGGTGAACTGGGGGGTGCGCTTTCCGCTCTCGCTGGTGATGCCGTTTCCGGCCGCCGTGGCTTCGGCCTATGTGATCGGCATGTCGGTCGGCTTCTCGCTTTACCGCCGTCATGTCTTTCCGGGTGCGGGCAAGCCTCTGGCCTATCAGGCGGCTATGTTCGTCACGGTCAACCTCGTCACAGCCGTGCTCGTCATGGCCGTGGCCACGAGCCTCGTC
>NZ_DATGCW010000155.1:0-4781 GCF_035311605.1 Saliniramus sp. | reverse complement strand
GCTCCTGATCTCCGTCCACGAGGAACGCCGCTGGCCGTTCACGGGGGCGCTAGACGAGGATGGCGGGGGGTTGCAATTCAACCTGCCGGTGCCGCGTGGCTTCAATGACAGCGAGATGCGCGCCGTCCTGCACGAGTTGATCCTGCCCCGCCTCGCCGCCTTCGCGCCGCACGCGATCGTGATGCAATGCGGCTCGGATGCGATCGAGGAGGATCCGCTCTCGCGGTTGGCTCTCTCCAACAACGCCCATCGTGAGGCGGTGGTGGCTGTGCGCGAGATGGCGCCGCGCATGGTGGTCACGGGCGGCGGGGGCTATAATCCGTGGTCCGTGGCGCGTTGCTGGACCGGGATCTGGGGCGCGCTCAACGGGCTGACCGCGCCCGAGCGGCTCCCGGAAGAAGCCGAGACGGTTTTGCGCACGCTCGTCTGGCGCGGCGCACCGCGCGTGGGGCGTGATCCGCCTGAACACTGGTTCAGCACGCTCCACGACGCCCCGCGCGAGGGTGAGGTCCGCGAGGATATCCGCAGGCAGCTCGCCGCTCTGGCGCAGCGCCCACTCCCGTGAAGCGGGTCAGATCTCGGCGAAATCCGCGCAGGCATAGCCCTGGATATAGAGCAGCGCGGTCAGATCCGCATGGTCGATCCGCGCGCCCGCCGCTTCCGCTACGGAGGGTTTGGCGTGATAGGCGACGCCGAGCCCGGCTTCGCCGAGCATGGCGAGATCATTGGCCCCGTCCCCGACCGCGAGGGTTTCCTCGATTGCCAGTCCGTGGCGCGCGCGCAATTCGATCAGCGCGGCATATTTCGCCTCGCGCCCCACGATCGGCTCCTCGACCGTGCCGACCAGCGTCTCGTCGGTGATGACGAGGCGGTTGGCGCGGTGTTCGTCGAAGCCGAGCTTGCCGGCGATCGCGCTGGTGAATACCGTAAAGCCGCCGGAGACGAGGGCGCACCAGGCGCCGTTGGCGCGCATCGTCGCGACCAGCTCGCGTCCGCCGGGCGTCAGATCGAGACGTTTTTCGACGATTTCGTCGATCGTGCCGAGCGCCAGCCCCTTGAGCAGCGCCACACGTTCGCGCAATGCCGGCTCGAAGGGTAGCTCGCCGCGCATGGCGCGCTCGGTTATCGCCGCGACCTCGGGCTTGAGGCCGACGTAATCGGCGAGCTCGTCGATGCATTCCTGTGCGATCATGGTGGAATCCATATCGGCGAGAAGCAGCTTCTTGCGCCGATGCGCCAAAGGCTGAACCACCACGTCCACCAGCGCCTCACCGAGCGTCGCGATCAGCGCATTGCGGTAATCGTGGATGAGGATATCCTCGCCGAGCGGCGCCACGTTGGGATCGTCGAGATCACCGGGATCGAAGGTGAGATCGGCGGCGATTCCCGGTGCCAGCACCCGGATCTGCGGATCAGGCAGGGCCGCGCCCGCCGCTTCGACCAAGGCATCGTCGAGAATCGGCGTGGCGGGATTGCAGATCAGGGTGGCGACGAAGGACATGCGCGAAGGGCTCCGGAAGGGCTGAGGGCGGGATTTGCGTGAGCTGTTTCGCAATTGCCGGAGGGTTTTTCAATAGCATTGCGGATAAACGCTGCAACGCCTCGCCGGATGCGTCCGCGTCGCAGCCGCTTGCACCGGGCGGCACGAGTGGTTAAGTCTGCCTCATCGAACCAGGGAGCAGGCCGTGAGCCGCACGAACAGCAGAAATCTCCGCGCCACGTTTACCGTGTTGAGCGCCCTCGTCTTCGTCGCGACGCAGGTTCTGGGCGTGGCCGTCGCTGCCGGCTGGGCGATCGCCGGGATCTTCGAGCTCGGCGATACCATCCGATACGTGCTGATGGGCCTTTTCTGCGGGCTCGGCCTCTACATGCTGCACGGCTTCTGGAAGCAGGCCACCAGAATCGAGCCGCTCAACAAGCCGGATTGAGGCCTCACTCCGCTGGCTGGGGTCGCGCGCCGCTCCGCTCCGGTGAGATGCGCGCGAAGCGCGGGCGCACGAAGAGGAAGTTCAGCGGCGTATTACGCACGATCCGCTCAGCAACGAGTGGCGCCAGCACGGCTACGATCAGCACGATCAGCGAGATCACCCCCACATCCTCGATGATACCCAGCCGCAAGAGAATCTCGCGCGTCACAGCCATGGGCAGGAAGAAGGCGAGATAGACCGCAATCGCATGGCGCCCGGCATAATCGAGCGGGCGGCCGAGCGGCGTGCCGGCGAGCAGTGCCGAGATCAGCACCATCGCCACCGCGCCGAGCGTTCCCGCAATCAGGCTGATGAAAGGCAGCGTGGCGAGCGTGCCGGCCTCGGTCAGCCCTGACGGCGTGAGGGCGAGAAAGCCGTTCACGACCGCCCAGAGCACGAGCCCGACCAGGGCTGCGGGTTTGTGGGCGAGCGCCCAATCAGCGAGTTTGAAGATTTGCGGGGCCAGCAGGTAGCCGGCGAGGAAGTAGACATAGCGCGCGGCGAATTCATCGACGAGGATCGCGCCCGTATGGATCGGTGCGATTTCCAGAAGCGCCGCACTGCCGAGCAGGGCCCAGACCGGCACGCCGCGCAGCAGTTTCGTCACCACCGAGAAGATCGCCAGCATGTAGACGAACCACAGTGTCGAGAACGGCTGAACCATGGACCAGGCCAGATGCTCGATCAGCCCCGTCACCGATCCGTCGGCGACATCGCCGAAACGGATGATGGACTGGATGACGAGCCAGAGCACGTAGAAATAGAGGAAATGCAGCACCCGCTTGTCGGCATAGCGACGCCAGTCGCGATCGATCACGCGCGCGAGGAACAGCCCCGAGATCAGGAAGAAGTCCGGCATGCGAAACGGCGCGGCGAAAGCGACGACCGGGTGCAGGAAGCCTTCCGTGCCCATCCTGTCGCCGATGCCGAGCACCACATGCATCATCACCACCAGGATGATGCACATGCCCTTGGCGGTATCGACCCACGCCACACGAACCCCGTCACCGGAAGCGTAGAGCAGTGAAACGGGTCTTTCGGTGTCCATGCGCATCGTCATCGCCATCCCTCACGGAATTCGTGCAGGCGCACGCCCTTGATCCGCGCGCCCGACGAGAGGCAACGCTAGCGATGAAAGGTAAAGAAATGCATTGCCGGAATGGCGAGCGCCGCCCGCTCGCGCAAGCGTGATCACGTCATCGCGGCCTGCGCCACCATCAATCGAGCATTTCGTTCGGGTAGACACCCCAGAGCTCTTCCTGGCGCAGGAAACCGATTATCTCATGCCGTGGCTCTGCCACGACGGCCAACCGGCACCATTCGCCATCGCAGTCGCTGATACCGGCGACGACACCGGGCTGGATCCGTGCCAGCACCCGTGACGCCGGCTCGGGCTGCTCGAGCAAGTCGACGACACGCTCAACATCACGATCCCAGGGCGCAACGATGGCCGTGCGCCTGCCCGAGAGCAGCGAATGCCAGACCCAGCCGTCTTCACCTTCGGGATCGCGGATGCGGCGCCAGTTCTCGAATTCCGCGATGATCTCGACGGGCAGGCCGGCGCGCTGATACACCCAGCGTGTGCCGTGGTCGGTCGACGGCCCCTCACGCATGTTGACCTTGTCGGTCTTCAGGCTCACGTAGCGCGGCAGCGGCAAGCGCGTTTCCGGCCCGATGCTGGCCTGGGCATGCACGGCGGGCGCGGCGAATAGGGTTGCGGAAACGAAGCAGGCGGCGCTGAGGCCCGCCATCAGCATATGTCGCGGAGCCGGGCCCGCGCGTAATGCTGCCGATATGCGGGTGGCGAGACCGATGACGATGCTCTTCATGACGCTCTTTGTCCGAATCCGGTACTGCTGCGCTGACGCGGATTTGTGTTTGGCAATAGCTCTGCTAGAGAAACGACGAAGCGGCAGGCGCAAGCGGTGCGCTTGCCGTGAGCCGCCAATCGGATAGTGGTGAATCCCGGTTAACAGCTGATGAAGATCCGCCGCGCGATCGCGGCGCCACGGTGAGAACGAGGAAGCCATGCCTCAGAGAAAGAAACCGCATGTTGTCGTCACGCGCCGCCTGCCGGGCGCGATCGAAACGCGCATGCGCGAACTCTTCGACACGCGCCTCAACATCGACGATACGCCGATGAGCCGCGAGGCGCTCACTGAGGCCGTGGGCCAGGCGGATGTGCTGGTGCCGACCCTGACCGACACGATCGATGCCACCCTGATCGAAAAGGCCGGACCTTCGCTCAGACTGATCGCGAATTTTGGTAACGGCGTCGATCATATCGACGTCGAAGCGGCTCTGGCGCGCGGTATCACCGTGACCAACACGCCCGGCGTTCTCACCGAGGATACCGCCGACATGACCATGGCGCTGATCCTCGCCGTGGCGCGGCGCATCGCCGAGGGCGCGCGCGTCATTCCCGATGATGTCGAATGGGCCGGCTGGTCGCCGACATGGATGCTCGGCCATCGCATTACCGGAAAGCGGCTCGGTATCGTCGGCATGGGCCGGATCGGAACGGCTGTCGCACGCCGGGCGAAGGCCTTCGGTCTTTCGATCCATTATCACAACCGCCGCCGGGTTGCCCCGGCGCTCGAGGAAGAGCTCGATTCCACCTACTGGGATTCCCTCGACCAGATGCTGGCCCGCATGGATATCGTCTCGGTCAACTGCCCGCATACGCCGGCAACCTATCACCTGCTTTCGGCCCGCCATCTCAAGCTGATGAAGCCGGAGGCGATCATCGTGAACACCGCGCGCGGCGAGATCATCGACGAGGGTGCCATGGTGCGTCAGATCGAACAGGGTGCG
>NZ_DATGCW010000154.1:0-3049 GCF_035311605.1 Saliniramus sp. | reverse complement strand
GGCGTCGACCGCATGCTCAGCTCCGCAAGAGGCGGCGAAAAAGAACATCTCGACGTGCTCGAAGCCTATCGCATGTTCGCCAATTCCAAGGGCTGGATGCGCCGGATGGAGAGCAACATTGACAGCGGCCTGTCGGCCGAGGCGGCTGTGGAGAAGGAACAATCCGCCGCCCGCGCCCGGATGAGCCAGGTCAGCGACGCCTACCTGCGCGAACGCCTCCACGATCTCGACGATCTCAGCAATCGCCTGCTGCGCATCCTCACCGGACAGGGCCATGAGACCGGCGCGGAAATGCCCGCCGACCCGATCCTCGTGGCGCGCAATATCGGCCCCGCCGAACTTCTGGATTACGGGCGCGCCCTCAAGGGGATCGTGCTCGAGGAAGGCGCGGTCGGCTCTCACGCCGCCATCGTCGCCCGCGCCCTTGCCATTCCGCTGATCATTCACGCTGCCCGCGTCACCACAGAGGCGCTCAACGGCGATCTGATCCTCGTCGACGGCGATCAGGGCATCGCCCATCTGCGCCCCGACGATTCGGTCGTCTCGGCGTTTCGCGACAAGATGGCGATGCAGGCACAGGCGCAGGAGCGCTATGCCTCGATCCGCGACAAACCCGCCAAGACGCTCTGCGGCGCACGCATCAAGCTCAAGATGAATGCCGGTCTGATGGCCGACCTGCCCAGCCTCGAAAGCTCGGGCGCCGAGGGCGTCGGCCTCTTTCGCACCGAGTTGCAATTCCTCATTCGCAACCACATGCCGAAGCGTGCCGAACTGTCAGAGCTTTACGCCCGCGTGATGGACGCGGCCAAGGATCAGCGCGTGGTGTTTCGCACGCTCGACATCGGCTCCGACAAGGTGCTGCCCTACATGAAGGCCACCGACGAGCCGAACCCCGCCATGGGCTGGCGCGCGATCCGGGTGGGTCTGGATAAACCGGGCGTCATGCGCATGCAGCTTCAGGCGCTCATCCGCGCCGCGCGGGGACGGCCGCTGACGATCATGTTCCCGTTCGTGGCGCAGCGCGACGAATTCACCGCCGCCCGCGCCGAGATGGAAAAGGCGCTGGAGCGCGAGCGCATTCTCGGCCACCCCATCCCCGAACTGATCGAGGTGGGCGCGATGCTGGAAACCCCCTCGCTCGCCTTTGCGCCTGACAGCTTTTACTCCGAGGTCGATTTCCTCTCGGTGGGTGGCAATGATCTCAAGCAGTTCTTCTTCGCCGCCGACCGCGAGAACGAGCGCGTGCGCCGCCGCTACGACACGCTCAACGTGAGCTTCCTCAACTTCCTCGAAGGCATCGTCTATCGCTGCGCCACGCTCGACACCCCGCTCAGTTTCTGCGGCGAAGATGCAGGCCGTCCGGTCGAGGCCGCCTGCCTCGCCGCCATCGGCTTTCGCACGCTGTCGATGCGCCCGGCCTCCATCGGCCCGGTCAAGAGCGTGTTGCGCCGCATCGACCTTGGCGAATTGCGCGACGTGATCCACGCCGAACGCAGCGTCGGCGCGCAGAGCGTGCGTCCCGCCGTGATGGAGTATCTGCGCGGCAAACTGTGATGGTTGGTGGGTGCCCGGTGGATCGTGGTGTGGGGCGGAGGTGGCCTGAAGCGATCGTTGCAGTACGCAGCGCATCGACGGGCCTCGGTGCGGCGATCCAACGTCAATTTTGTATCGCTTTATATCAGCCAAGCCCGAAAAACCTCCGAGCTCAGAGCAGGTTGCAACCAAATCGCCGTGCCGGGGGGCGGCCCGGCGATGCGCGGCGGCCTTCGGCCTTGTTCCGCGCAGGTGCTTCAATCTAAGGTCCTCTCCAGACGCCCCCACCCCCCTGTGCACCCCCGCACGCCCCCTGCGCGGTGCTACGGCTTATCCCTTCCGCCCCATCCCCCTACCTTCACCCCAAAGAAGGAGGGCATCATCATGGGCCAACTGGTCAACGGCGTCTGGCAAGACACCTGGTACGACACCAAATCGACAGGCGGCAAATTCGTCCGCTCGACCGCGAAATTCCGCAACTGGATCACCGCCGATGGCAGCCCCGGCCCCTCGGGCGAGGGCGGCTTCAAGGCGCAAAGCGGGCGATACCACCTCTACGTGGCCTATGCCTGCCCCTGGGCCCATCGCACCCTGATCTTTCGCAGCCTCAAGGGTCTGGAGGATCACATCGGCGTGTCGGTCGTGCATCCCGACATGCTGTCCGAGGGCTGGGAATTCCGTACCGACTTTGCCGGTGCCACCGGCGACCGGCTCTACGGGTTGCCCTATGCCCGAGACATCTATCTCAAAGCCGATCCCGAGATTTCCGGCCGCGTGACCGTGCCGATCCTGTGGGATACCGAGCGCGAAACCATCGTCTCGAATGAGTCGTCCGAGATCATCCGCATGTTCAACTCGGCCTTTGACGGGATCACCGGCAATACCGACGATTACTGGCCCGAGGATCTGCGCGACGCGATCGAGCCGGTCAATGAGCGCATCTACGACACCGTCAACAACGGCGTCTACAAATCCGGCTTCGCCACCTCACAAGAGGCCTACGAGGCCGCCGTCTATCCGCTCTTCGACAGTCTCGACTGGCTGGAAGAGCGTCTGTCGCAGAACCGCTACCTTATGGGAGATAGGCTGACCGAGGCGGACTGGCGGCTTTTCACCACGCTCATCCGGTTCGATCCGGTCTATCACCTGCATTTCAAATGTAACCGCCACCGGATCGTCGATTACCCCAACCTCTGGGGCTATCTGCGCGAGCTTTACCAATGGCCGGGTGTGCGCGAGACGGTGGATTTCGACCACATCGTGCGGCACTACCATTACAGCCACGACACCATCAATCCGAACCGGATCATCCCGATCAACCCGCGCCCCGATTACGACGCGCCGCACGGGCGCGGCTGAAGGCGTCAGGCGTCGAGCCGGTCGAGGCCCCCGAGGGCACAGCCGCACGACCCATGGTGCCATCTTCGAGCGTTACATCCACCTCGACCGTGGGGTTGCCCCGGCTGTCGAGAATTTCGCGGGCATGGATGTCGATGATACTGCTCATGGGCGGGAA
>NZ_DATGCW010000153.1:0-8494 GCF_035311605.1 Saliniramus sp. | reverse complement strand
CAGGCCGCCGACGGGCTCGGCGTCGTGCCCGGCGATTGCGCCGTCATCGAGGATGCGGTCTCGGGCGTACAGGCCGGGGCGAAGGGCGGATTCGCGCAGGTGATCGGCGTGGCGCGCGAGGACAATGCCGATGCGCTTGATGAGGCGGGCGCGGATATCGTGGTGCGCGATCTCGCGGAACTGCGCCTCGATGCGGGGCGGCTGGCCACGCGCACCCTGCACGGCCTGCCGGATGCGCTGGCCGCGATGGACGCAATCGCCGCCCAGCTCGAAGGCAAACGCGCGGCCATCTTCCTGGATTACGACGGCACGCTGTCGCCCATCGTCGACAATCCCGATGATGCCGTCTTGAGCGACGGCATGCGCGGCGCGATCGACCGGCTCTCGCAGGTCGCCGCGGTGGCGATCGTCTCGGGCCGCGATCTCGACGACGTGCGCCGCTTCGTGCAGCTCGATCATCTCTATTACGCCGGCAGCCACGGTTTCGACATGGCCGGCCCCGATGGCTGGCGCCATATCGTGGAGAAGGGCAAGGCCTTCCTGCCCGCCCTCGATGCGGCGACGAAAGCACTTGAGGAGGCGCTGTCGGGGATCGCGGGCGCACGGGTCGAGCGCAAGAAATTTTCCCTCGCGGTGCATTACCGGCAGGTCGCGGCGGGTGACGAGGCCGAGGTCGGGCAGATCGTGCGTCAGGTGGTGGCAGAAAACGGCAAGCTGCGGTCGTCCGGCGGCAAGAAGGTCTTCGACGTCAAGCCCCGCGCCGACTGGCACAAGGGCCGCGCCGTCCTCGCCCTGCTCGACACGCTCGATCTCGCCGGCGACGATGTCCTGACCTTCTATTGCGGCGACGACACCACCGACGAGGATGCCTTTCGGGTGCTGGCGCGCGACGGCATCGGCGTGGTCGTGCGCGACAAGGCCGATCGCCCCAGCGCAGCGCGCTACGCACTCGACGATGTGGAGGCCGTCGAGCGCTTTCTGGCGGAACTCGCGACGCGGATAGGGCGCGGCTGAACCAATCGTGCCGGTTGCGCGTTGGCCGGTCATGTCCATGGCCTTCGCCGACCGGTGTTCCCCTGTGACCCGGCAGGATCGTGATCACCGGTGCGGGCGGAGCAGAAAAGGAGCCGGCCATGACCCGCCAGCCGTCACACCCGCTGCATCACACTTTCCGTTTCCCGCGCCTGCGAGCCGGCGTCGCCGCCGCAACCTTCGCCCTCGGCATGGGGGCGTTTCTCGCGCCGCAAGAGGCTGCGGCGCAGGAGGCCTTCATGGTCTGCGATGAGCAGCGCGCCCTCGAACAGGCTGTGGCCAGCGACGGCGATTTCATGCCCGATGGTTGCCGGGTCATGCGGCTTTCCACGCTCGACACCGATCAGGGCCGGTTCTGCGTCATGGAATTCGATGAATCCGATGATCCCGGGCTGATGGACCGGCTCACCGATGCCGCGCTGCCCGATACCTGGTGGATGCGCTGCGCGGATCTCGGCGAGGCCATGTGACGAACTGGACGAGGGACGCATATGAGCGAGGAACTCAGGCCACGCCAGACCCAGACGCGTCAGCCCGGGCGCGAGGATGCGATGCAGCCGAGCCCCGATTCGGCGCCGCGCTTCACCGGCTCCGGGCGCCTTGCGGGAAAGGTGGCGCTGATCACCGGCGGTGACAGCGGCATCGGTCGCGCCGTCGCCCGGGCCATGGCCCGCGAGGGCGCGCAGATCGCCATCGCCTATCTGGACGAGCACGAGGATGCGCGCGTGACGTGTGCGCTAGTCGCGGATGAGGGGCGCGACGCACTGGCGGTAGCCGGCGACATCGGCGATCCGGCCCATGCCGGTGCACTGGTCGCGCAGGTTGTCGCGCGGTTCGGGCGGCTCGACATTCTCGTCAACAATGCCGCCGAGCAGCATGAATGCGACGATCTGACCGATATCACGCCGGATCAGCTGGAGCGGACCTTCCGCAGCAATGTCTTCGGCTATTTCCACGTCACCCAGGCCGCCCTGCCGGCCCTGCGCGAGAGCCGCGGCGCGATCATCAACACCAGCTCGGTCACCGCCTATCGTGGCTCGCCCAGGCTGATCGACTATGCCGCCACGCGCGGGGCCATTGTGGCATTTACCCGTTCGCTCTCGATTGCCCTGGAGAATGACGGCGTGCGTGTGAACGCGGTTGCGCCAGGGCCGGTCTGGACCCCGCTGATCCCGGCCTCCTTCGATGAGGCGCGCACTGCCGAGCATGGCTCCGGCGCGCCGATGCACCGCGCCGGCCAGCCCTGCGAGATCGCCCCGAGCTACGTTTTCCTCGCCAGTGCCGATGCCAGCTACATGTCGGGCCAGGTGCTGCATCCCAATGGTGGCGAGATCATCGGTGGCTAGATACCCAAACGCAGCGGCGCACCAGTGGCATCTGCGCAGAAACGCAAGGCGCGGGCCCTTGCGGTCGTCGAGCCGCTCATGCACCTTGATCGGAAATAGTCCGAAGCGCCCGCGCTTTTCCGACCGCATGAGAGGTATCCATGTCCCGCATCGTTTTCGTCAACGGTGAATTCGTCCCCTATGAAGAGGCGCGTGTCTCGATCATGGATCGCGGCTTCCTCTTCGCCGATGGTATCTACGAAGTCGCGGCGGTTCTGAACGGGCGGCTCGTGGATAACGAGGCGCATCTGGCGCGGCTGGTGCGCTGCCTTGGTGAGATCGGCATCGAAAATCCCTATCCGGTCGCGGAATGGACGCAGCTCGAGGAAGAACTCGTCAAGCGCAACGGTCTCGTCGAGGGCCTCGTCTACATGGAAGTGACGCGCGGCGTCTGGGAGCGCGATTTCCCGTTCCCGCCGAAGGAAGTAAAGCCCACCGTGGTGATGTTCACCCAGGAGAAGTCGATTACCGGCTCCAGGCTGGCCGAGGCCGGCGCCAAGGTGATCACCGTGCCGGATCTGCGCTGGAAGCGGCGCGATATCAAATCCGTGGCGCTGCTTGCCCAGGTCCTGGCCAAGCAGGAAGCGGCCAAGGCCGGCGTCTCCGAGGCCTGGATGGTGGAGGACGGCTACGTTACGGAAGGCGGCTCCTCGACTGCCTTCATCATCACGAAGGACGGGCGCATCGTCACCCGTCCGCTCTCGAACGCCATCCTGCCCGGCATCACCCGCCAGGCAGTGATGCGTCTGGCCGAGGAGCAGGGGCTCACGCTCGAGGAGCGGCTGTTCACTGTGGAGGAGGCGCTTGATGCAGCGGAAGCCTTCTACACCTCGGCTTCCGCCTTCGTCATGCCGACGGTGGAAATGGACGGCAAGCCGATCGCCGATGGCCAGCCCGGCCCGCTGACGCGCCGGCTGCGCGCGCTCTATCTCGACATGGCGCAAGCCACCAATTCCGGAAAGATGGGCTGAAACCATGCGCAGGATCCGTGTCGCCGCGGCCCAGCTGGGTCCGATACAGAAGGCCGAGACCCGCGAGCAGGTCGTCGCGCGCATGATCGCGCTGATGGACGAGGCAGCAGGCAAGGAGGGAGGCAAGGGGGCCGATTTCATCGTCTATCCCGAACTTGCGCTGACCACGTTCTTCCCGCGCTGGTATCACGCGGATCGCGCCGAGGCGGATGAATGGTTCGAGGCGCAGATGCCCGGCCCGCAGACGCAGCCCCTGTTCGATCGCGCCCGCGAACACGGCATGGCCATGTCCTTTGGCTATGCCGAGCTGACGCCCGACGGGCACCATTTCAACACATCGATTCTGGTGGACAAATCCGGCGCCATCGTCGGCAAGTATCGCAAGATCCACCTGCCCGGCCATGACGAATTCGACGAGGAGCGCGCCTTCCAGCATCTGGAGAAGCGCTATTTCGAGCCCGGCGATCTCGGCTTTCCGGTCTGGCGCATGCTGGGCGGTATCTTCGGCATGTGCATCTGCAACGACCGCCGCTGGCCCGAGACCTATCGCGTCATGGGGCTGCAGGGGGTCGAGATGGTCGTGCTGGGCTTCAATACGCCATCCGTCAATTCGCAGAAGGGCGAGGAGGGGATCGAACAACGCATGTTCCACCATCGCCTGTCGCTCCAGGCCGGAGCCTATCAGAACGCGACCTGGGTTGTTGCGGTCGCCAAGGCCGGCAGCGAGGACGGGCATCATCTGATGGGCGGTACCATGATCGTCGATCCCGACGGCTTCATCGTCGCCCAGCTCGGCCACGAGGATGACGGCGTGCTGGTGCATGATTGCGATCTCGATGCCACGCGCTTCGGCAAGGAAACGATTTTCGATTTCGCCCGGCATCGCCGCATCGAGCATTACGGTCTGATCACCGAGCGGGTGGGGGCCGAGCCTCCGCCTGAGTGAGGCAAAAGCGTGAGGCTGGCGGGGGCCTGAGGGGACTCACCGATTCTTCTTGCCAACCGGGAAATACCGGCTAAAGCAAATCTGCTTTCCAGCACGGAAGAGCCCCCAGAAAGAATCTGCCCATGGCACGCCTCACCATGTCCCGGTCGACCGGCGACCTGATCGCCGATCGGCGCTACGGCTATGCCCGATCCTGCTTCGATGCCGACGATCACGCAGGCACGGCGGATGTCGCGCGTGCGGTGCTGGAACTGGCTCCCGGTTTCGCGCCGGCCTGGTCGCTGCTCGGTGAGGCCGAGGCTGCCCTGGGCAATCGCGAGGCGGCGGTCGGTGCTCTGCTGAAAGCACTCGAGATCGAGCCGGAAGACGTGCTCGGCGCCTCGATCACGCTGGCGCGTCTGGGCGCATTGCCGCAGGCCGCAGCGCTGACCAACGGCTATGTGCGCACCCTGTTCGACCGATATGCCGGCGCTTTCGACGCGCATCTGACCGGTCAGCTGGAATACCGCGCGCCCGCACAGATCATCGATGCGCTCGACCGGCTCGCGCCTGGGCGGCGCTTCGCATCATGTCTCGATCTGGGATGCGGGACCGGGTTGATGGGTGCCGCGATTCGCGAGCGCGCGGCGCATCTCACTGGCCTCGACATTGCCCCTGCCATGATCGCGAAGGCGACCGAGAAGGGCACCTATGATGCGCTGGTCGTCGCCGAACTCACCGAATATCTGGCCGGGCGGCCCGAAGACACGCATGACCTGATCCTCGCCGCCGATGTGATGGTCTATATCGGCGATCCGGCGCAGGTGCTGGCCGGCGCGGCGCGCGCATTGTGGCCGGGAGGATTGTTCGCGTTCTCGGTGCAGGCTGGCGACGCTGTGATGCCCGAGGGTTTTCGCATCGGCGCCGATTCGCGCTTTGCGCATGACGCGGCCTTTCTGCGACGCCGCGCCACTGACGCGGGTTTCACGATCACGCTGTTCGAGCCGGCAACGACTCGCCGTGATGCGGGTGCACCTGTTCCGGGCTATCTCGTCGCGTTGAAAGTGTAAGCCGATCGCGCGCGCCGGATTCCCCGAGAAAGCGGGCGCTGCCCGATATCCGCACATGCGGAAAGCGCCCTGCCAGCCCGAGCCGCCCGCCCGGCGCGGAGGCTTGCCATGCGCGCAATTGCGCCCGTCCGAGTCGGGCGGCCCAATAACCGTAGAGCTTGCAATGCGCCGAGACGCAGACCGCATCCTCGTCGATACCGATGCGCGGGGCGAAGAAGCGCGACACGATATCCACGGGCTCGCCGCCATCGGGCATGGAAAGATCTGGATCCGCCGCAGCGGTGATGACCAGCCCCCGGCAGGGCAAACCCGCGATCGCCGCAATATCGGGGCGATGCGCGATCACCGCATCGGCACTCTCCAGTACGGCGACGATATCGTCGCGCGCCTGCAGCACGCCTTCCGGGTTCCACCCGAGCGTGCTCGTCACTGCCGCTGCGATATCGGGCGTGGCCCGGGCAAGCCCGAGGGCGGGCAGGTCGATGGCGATCCGTTCGCCCGCGCGGCGGGCGTGGAGGATGCCGCTGGCCGATTCGAGACGCCAGGGTGCGTTGCGATCGGGCATGATGCGATAAAGCCAGGCTGCGGCGGCCAGTGTGCCGTGTCCGCACAGATCGAGCTCTGCATTCGGGCTGAACCAGCGGATCCGGTAATCGGCCTCGCCCGCGTCCGGAACCAGCAGGGAGATGATCGGCAAGCAAAGCCGCCGTGCCAGTGCGCTCAGCGAAGCCGGGGAGGGCGCGTCATCACGGATCAGCACCCCGGCCGGATTGCCGGCGAAGTGATTATCGGCGAAGGCATGGACGATGGTGAGCCCCTGCGCATCGGCAGGGGCGCAGGCCTGCGAGGGATCACCGGCGGGCAGGCTGAGACTGAATCCGTTACGGGTCATGCCGGTCTCCGGGCTGTATTGATTCGCGTATTGCGTGTGTACATATCATGATTTCCGTATAAATTGTAAAACGACTGCCGCCTTGTCGCTATCCGTGTGCGGAACACCCCGAACCCGCTACCCGCTTTGTGCCCTTGCCAGCCCGTCCCCACCGCCGCAGGCTGGGATGATCCAGGAACACGTGTGAGGGGAGGCCGGCATGGCGGAACGGCAGAAGACGGGTACGATGATCGTCACCGGGGGCAGCCGCGGTATCGGCGCGGCGGTGATCGCGGGCGCGGCGCGCGCGGGTTACCGGATTTGCTTCAGCTACGGTGCCGATCAGGCGGGCGCCGAACGCGTCGTCGCGGATGCGGAGGGGGCTGGGGCCAGAATCACGGCCGTCAAGGCGGATATGGGCACCGAAGAAGGTGTCATGGATTTGTTTTCCGCCTGTGATGCGGCATACGGCGCGCCGGATGTTCTGATCAACAATGCCGGCATTACCGGCAAGATGACCCGCGTGGCCGATATGGAGGCCTCCGAGATAACCCGGGTGATGAATATCAACGTAATGGGCTATTTTCTCGCAGCGCGCGAAGCCATCCGCCGGATGTCGACCCAGCGCGGCGGGCGTGGCGGCAGCATCGTCAATGTCTCCTCGCGCGCAGCCGTGCTGGGCGGGCCGGGCGAGTTCGTGCATTACGGGGCAAGCAAGGGCGCCACGGATACGATGACGCTCGGCATGTCGAAGGAACTCGGCGCCGAGGGGATTCGCGTCAACGCGGTGCGCCCCGGTCTGATCGAGACGGATATCCATGCGCTGGCGGGTGCGCCGGACCGGGTGGAGCGCCTGATGAGCGGCGTGCCGATGGGCCGCGCCGGCAGTGCCGAGGAAGTGGCGCGCACCATTCTGTGGCTGGCCGGGCCGGATTCGTCCTATGTCAGCGGCGCACTGCTCGACGTGTCGGGCGGACGCTGAAGCATTCTTGTATCGGATCGGTGCAGCCGTTGTTGGGGAGGCGGCCCCGGAAGAACCGGGGCCGCCAGGGGATGCGAGACGGCGGGCAGGTGGGGAGCGCGCCCGGGCTCCGTCTCGCGGGACCGTGAAATCCTCTGCTCAGAAGGGCAGCAGGATATCCATCACCTGCTGACCGTAGCGCGGCTGCTGAACATCGGTGAGATGGCCGCGTCCGCCATAGGCGATCCGCGCCTGCGCGATCTTGGTGGAATCGATGGTGTTGTCGGCCTCGATGTCTTCAGGCCGCACCACGCCCGCGACGATGAGCTCGCGCACCTCGAAGTTCACCCGGATCTCCTGCTTGCCCTCGATCACGAGATTGCCATTGGGCAGAAGCTGGGTGACGACGGCAGCGACATTGGTGGTGAGTTGTTCCGAACGCCGGGTCGAGCCCTCGCCGCGGCTGGTGGAATCGGAGTCGATGCCGACCAGGGCATCGCCGCGCACATCGTCGGGAAGGATGCGATCGAGCCGGGTCTCGAACCCCATCAGGCCTTCGGCACCGAGATTCTCGCCGTTCTGACGCGAGCGCCGGGTCTGGTTGCTGAATTGCGCCTGATCGGTGACCCGCACCCGCACGGTGACGAGATCGCCGACCCGGGCGGCGCGCTGATCCTTGAAGAAGGCGCGCGAGCCCTGACGCCAGAGCGAATTGGAGGCGAAGGCCGCCGGCTCGGCATCCGGCATGGGCATGCGCACCGGCTTGTAGCCGGCCTGGCTGGTGGGATCCTCGATCGCCGAGAGCGCAGGCGCGCGCCCGACATTGGCGAGGCGATCGGCGGCGCCGCAGGCGGCGAGCCCCAGCGCGAGGGTGAGAACGCCGATGCGGCGCAGGAAGCGGCGGCTGAACATGGCTGAAATCCCGGCTCGCATTACTGGATGATGCGCTGCGTCGCGGCGAGGGGCCCGAGCGACGGCGCCTCCACCGTAACCTGTCCCTGACCGCTGACGGTCGCCTGCAGGACGCGTCTGGATTGGGGATTGGTCACCGCGATGACCTGGCCGCGCGCTCCTGATTCGTCGGCTGTGCCGCGCATGGTCAGGGTGAGATTGCGGCTGCGATAGATGATCATCACGTTCTGTCCGCGCTCGACCAGATTCTCACGCGCGAGATCACCGCTGCGCAGGGCGTGTCCCGCAGCGAGGTTGCGCCGCGCCACGCGTTCTTCGAGATCGAGCTGTGCATACCAGGCATCGCGCGGGATATTGGCGGCGGGAC
>NZ_DATGCW010000152.1:0-12107 GCF_035311605.1 Saliniramus sp. | reverse complement strand
ATGGCCATTGCCATAGCCATAACTCCCCGGCGCCACGTAACCGCGCTGCTCCTTCTCGAGCGCGACGTGGCCGAGCTTCTCCGACATGCCGTAGCGCGTGACCATGGCGCGCGCGATATCGGTGATCCGGGCAAGATCGTCGGAAGCGCCGGTAGAGAGATGCCCGAAGACGACCCACTCCGCCGCCCTGCCCCCGAGCAGCACCGCCATTTTATCGAGCAGCTCCTCGCGGGTCATCAGGAAACGATCCTCGGTCGGGCGCTGGATGGTATAGCCGAGCGCGCCCACACCGCGCGGAATGATCGAGACCTTGTGGACCGGGTCGACGCCGGGTAGCGCGAGCGCAACGAGCGCATGGCCCATCTCATGATAGGCGACGACCTCGCGCTCCTTCGGATTGAGCAACCGGTTCCGCTTTTCCAGCCCCGCGACGATGCGCTCGATGGCGTTGTTGAAATCATCAAGCGTCACCGCGTCCGCCTTGCGGCGGGTGGCAAGCAGCGTCGCCTCGTTGACCAGATTGGCCAGATCCGCCCCCGTGAAACCGGGCGTCAGCGCCGCGACCTTCTCGGGCTCGACATCATCGGCAAGCTTAGCCTTTTTCATATGGACGTGCAGGATCTGCGCGCGGCCGATCTTGTCGGGCCGATCAACCAGCACCTGCCGGTCGAACCGTCCGGCGCGCAGCAGCGCCGGATCGAGGATTTCAGGACGGTTGGTCGCCGCCAGCAGCACCACACCGATCGAGGCGTCGAACCCGTCAAGCTCGACGAGCAGTTGGTTCAGCGTCTGCTCCTTTTCGTCATGGCCACCCATGCTCGGGCCCGCGCCGCGCGCCCGCCCGAGGGCGTCGAGCTCGTCGATGAAGATGATCGCCGGCGCGTGCTTGCGGGCCTGCTCGAACAGATCGCGCACCCGCGCCGCGCCGACACCGACGAACATCTCGACGAATTCCGAGCCGGAGATCGAGAAGAACGGCACCTGCGCCTCGCCCGCCACAGCGCGCGCGATCAGCGTCTTGCCGGTGCCCGGCGGGCCGACGAGGAGCACGCCCTTGGGCATGTGCCCGCCCAGCCGCGAATAATCCACGGGGTCCTTGAGAAAATCGACGATCTCCTTGAGCTCGTCCTTGGCTTCGTCCACCCCGGCGACGTCGTCGAAGCTGACCTTGGTATCGGTCTGGACGTAGATCTTGGCCTTGCTCTTGCCGATCTGCATCATCCCCCCGCCCATGCCGCCGGCCATCCGGCGCAGCAGGAAGATCCAGATACCGATGAAAAGCAGAAGTGGCAGCATCCAGGAAAGCAGATCGCGCAGGAACGTATCCTCGATCCGCCCGACGACCTCGACCTGATGCTCCGCGAGGCGATCGAGGATTTCGGGCGCGACGCGCACGGTCGAGAACTGACTCTCGCCGCCGGCAAGCGGCGGATCAAACCTGCCGCGGAGGTGGCGCTCGGAAACCTCGACCTGCGCGATCCGACCTTCGCGCAAATACTGCTGGAACTCGGAATAGCTGATCTGCGCGACCTGACCCGTCGTCAGGAAGAATTGCAACAGCATCAGCCCGGCAAGAGCCGCGACCCAGTACCAGATGTTGAACTGTGTTTGCTTGTCCATCGGGCGCTTTGCGACAGAGGTTGCCTTCTCTCCCCTTGTCGCATCCGCACAATCCGCCCGCCATCGCGATACATACGTAGTCGCCGTTCAATCCGACTTGCGCTGATAATCCTTGACGTCGGTAAAGCGGATCGCCGGCCAGCGCTCGGCATCGTATTGCAGCGAGAAGGGCGACGGCGCCATGAAGACCGGGGCCCCGTCAAGATCGTTGGCCATGGCGGAATTGTTCGCGGTCATGAACTTGTCGAGTTCGGCCCGGTCATCCGCCTCGACCCAGCGGCAGATGCTGAAGCGCACCGGCTCGTAATCGATCGGCAGATTATACTCGGCCCCCAGCCGCTCCTTGAGCACATCCAGCTGCAGCGCGCCGACCACGCCGACGATGGCGCCCGAACCGTCGAACGGGATAAAGAGCTGTACGACGCCCTCCTCCGCGAGCTGCTGCAACGCCTCGCGCAGTTTCTTCTGCTTCATCGCATCGCTGATCTTGACGCGGCGCATGAGCTCGGGGGCGAAGCTGGGCACACCGCGAAACACGATCTGCTCGCCCTCGCTCAGCGTGTCGCCGATGCGCAAAGTCCCGTGATTGGGAATGCCGACCACGTCGCCGGCATAGGCCTCATCGGCGATGGCGCGGTCCTGGGCGAAGAAGAATTGCGGCGCAGACAAAGTGATCGGCTTGCCAGTGCGCACCAGCTTCGCCTTCATCCCCCGCGTCAGCTTGCCCGAGCAGACGCGCATGAAGGCGATGCGGTCGCGGTGGTTGGGATCCATATTGGCCTGGATCTTGAAGATGAAGCCCGTCATCTTGCGCTCATCCGCCTCGACCATGCGCCCCTCGGCCTCCTGGGCACGCGGCGGCGGCGCGATGGCACCGAGCGAATCGATCAGATCGCGAACACCGAAATTGCGCAGCGCGCTGCCGAAGAAGACCGGGCTCAGATGCCCCTCGCGGAAGGCGGAGAGGTCAAAGGGGCGCAGCCCCTCGCGCGCCAGCTCCACCTCTTCGCGCCATTCATCGACATCGTATTGCGAGAGCAATTCGTCGAACACCACGTCTTCCGGCCCCGATACCGGCGTCGCCTCCACCTCGGAATCGAGGCGTCGGATGGTGTTTTGCGCGAGGTTGTAGGTGCCGGCAAAATCCTTGCCGCGCCCGATCGGCCAGGTCACCGGCGCCGTATCGAGTGCGAGCGTCTTCTCGATCTCGTCGAGCAGGTCGAACGGATCGCGCGTCTCGCGGTCCATCTTGTTGATGAAGGTGACGATCGGGATGTCGCGCAAGCGACAGACCTCGAACAGCTTGCGGGTACGATCCTCGATACCCTTGGCAGCGTCGATCACCATGATGGCGGAATCCACTGCGGTCAGCGTGCGGTAGGTATCCTCCGAGAAATCCTCGTGGCCCGGCGTGTCAAGCAGGTTGAAGACGCGCCCGTCATATTCGAAGGTCATCACCGAGGTCATCACCGAGATGCCGCGCTGGCGCTCGATATTCATCCAGTCCGAGCGCGTGTTGACCCGGTTGCGCTTGGCCTTGACCTCACCGGCGAGCTGGATCGCGCCGCCGAAGAGCAGGAGCTTCTCGGTCAGCGTGGTCTTGCCCGCGTCAGGGTGCGAGATGATGGCGAAGGTGCGACGGATCGAAACGGGATTGTCGGGACGGATCTGCTCGGTCATGGATACGTGCCAGTTCGACGGCGGAGGGGCCGGGCGCCGACCACTGGGCATGCGCCGGAAGCCGGACCTGTTTTGCGCATCCGTTTGAACCATCGCGCCGCGAATTGCAATGGCGCCGATCCGGCGCCCGGCATCACCGGTCGAGGCCTCGGCAGATTGCCGTCAGTCCTGCGCCCCGATCGCCGGTTCCTCCGTCATGCCGGCGAGCACCTCGGCGACATGGCGCACCTCGACCGTCTTGCCGTCGCGCGAGAGCTTGCCCGCCATGTTCATCAGGCAACCGAGATCGCCGGCGAGCAGGACCGGAGCGCCGGAATCGGTTATATTCTTCGTCTTCGCCTCGACGATGGCGTTGGAAATCTCGCCGTATTTCACTGCGAAGGTTCCACCGAAACCGCAGCAGACGTCAGATTCCGGCATCTCGACCAGTTCGAGCCCCTCGACCCCGGCGAGCAGCTTGCGCGGCTGGTTCTGGACGCCGAGCTCGCGCAGGCCGGCGCAGGAATCGTGATATGTCACGCGCCGGTGGAAGCTGGCACCGGTGCGGGTATGGAACATCACGTCGACGAGGAAACTCGTCAGCTCATAGGTCTTGGCGGCGAGGGCATTCGCGCGCGGCAGCCAGTTCGGATCGTCGTGAAAGAGTTCCGGGTAATGTGTGCGGATCATGCCGGCGCAGGAGCCTGAAGGCACCACGACGTAATCGAAGCCTGCAAATGCATCGATCACCTGCTCCGCCAGATCGCGGGTGGTGCCGCGATCACCGGAATTATAGGCCGGCTGGCCGCAGCATGTCTGCGCCGGCACATGCACAGTGCAGCCCGCTTCCTCCAGCAGCCGCGCCGCGGCGAATCCCACCGACGGACGCATCAGATCGACGAGGCAGGTGACGAACAGGCCGACACGCGGCGGCTTGCCCGGGGAAGCCTTTGCCTTTTCGGGTGCGGATTCATGGTTGCGGGGCGTTTCGCTCATGTTTGCGCCTTGTTGTCAGGGACGGCTGGTTTGTGTTCATTCTGGGCTGCATCCGACGCGGGTCAACCGCCCGCGCGCACAAGACCCATATGCGCCTTGGCAAACCGGCGGCGCAGCAATGTCCTCATGCAAGGGCGAATGTCTTGACAGAATGCAGCGCCGCGCTTATGTCCACCCCAGCGCTGGCACTCACTGACTGCGAGTGCTAGCAGCGTGTTCAATCGGGGCCTCGCGTAGCGCATACCGGGCCCCAACGCCAGAGAAAACGAGGACGCACACATGAATTTTCGTCCCCTGCACGACCGTGTCGTGGTTCGCCGCATCGAAGCGGAAGAGAAGACCAAGGGTGGTATCATCATTCCCGACGCCGCCAAGGAGAAGCCGCAGGAAGGTGAAATCGTCGCCGTCGGTCCCGGTGCGCGTGACGAGACCGGCAAGGTTGCCGCGCTCGACGTCAAGGCGGGTGACCGCGTTCTGTTCGGCAAGTGGTCCGGCACCGAAGTCCGTATCGACGGCGAAGACCTGCTGATCATGAAGGAGTCCGACATCATGGGCGTCGTCGCGTAAGCACGGCCTGCTGTCGAACCCGGTGGCGAGACGCATCGCAAGGCGCCGCCGCAACGCTGAAACAGATGGGATCCCGGCCCGATCAGGGCGTCCGGTGATCCCGAAATTCCAAAAGGAAGTGTCAAAATGGCTGCCAAGGAAGTCAAATTCTCGACGGAAGCGCGCGACAAGATGCTGCGCGGCGTCGAAATTCTCGCTGAAGCCGTACGCGTCACGCTCGGCCCCAAGGGTCGTAACGTCGTGATCGAAAAATCCTTCGGCGCCCCGCGGATCACCAAGGACGGTGTGACGGTTGCCAAGGAAATCGAGCTTTCCGACAAGTTCGAGAACATGGGCGCCCAGATGGTGCGCGAAGTGGCCTCGAAGACCAACGATGCCGCCGGTGACGGTACCACTACCGCCACGGTGCTGGCTCACGCCATCGTTAAGGAAGGCGCCAAGTCGGTCGCCGCCGGCATGAACCCGATGGACCTCAAGCGCGGCATCGACATGGCCGTCAAGGCTGCCATCGAGGACATCCGCAACCGCGCCCGTCCGGTGAATTCCTCCGGCGAAGTCGCCCAGGTCGGCACGATCTCCGCCAATGGCGACAAGCTGGTCGGCCAGATGATCGCCGATGCCATGCAGAAGGTCGGCAACGAGGGTGTCATCACCGTCGAGGAAGCCAAGACCGCTGAAACGGAAGTCGATATCGTCGAGGGCATGCAGTTCGATCGTGGCTACCTCTCGCCGTATTTCGTGACCAATTCCGAGAAGATGGTCGCCGAGCTCGAGGATCCCTACATCCTCATCCACGAGAAGAAGCTGACCTCGCTGCAGCCGATGCTCCCGATCCTCGAATCTGTCGTCCAGTCCGGCAAGCCGCTGCTGATCGTCGCCGAAGACATTGAGGGCGAGGCACTTGCCACGCTCGTCGTCAACAAGCTGCGGGGCGGCCTGAAGATCGCTGCCGTCAAGGCACCCGGCTTCGGTGATCGTCGCAAGGCCATGCTTGAGGACATCGCCATCCTCACGGGCGGCACCGCCGTTTCCGAGGATCTCGGCATCAAGCTCGAGAACGTGACGCTCGACATGCTCGGCCGCGCCAAGAACGTGCGCATCGAGAAGGAAAACACCACGATCGTCGACGGTGCCGGCTCGAAGGACGACATCGAAGCCCGCGTTTCGCAGATCAAGGCCCAGATCGAGGAAACCACCTCGGACTACGACCGTGAAAAGCTCCAGGAGCGCCTGGCCAAGCTCGCGGGCGGCGTTGCAGTGATCCGCGTCGGCGGCTCCTCCGAGATCGAGGTGAAGGAGAAGAAGGACCGCATCGACGATGCCCTCAACGCCACCCGTGCGGCGGTCGAGGAAGGTATCGTCCCCGGTGGCGGCACCGCACTCCTGCGTGCCAAGGGCGCGGTCGACAAGCTCACCGACGACAACCATGACATCATGGCCGGCATCAAGATCGTCTCCAAGGCGCTCGAGGCTCCGCTGCGTCAGATCGTGGACAATGCCGGTGTCGAGGGCTCGATCGTGATCGGCAAGATCAACGAGAACTCATCGGCCACCTTCGGCTTTGATGCCCAGACCGAGACCTTCGTCGACTTGCTCGAAGCCGGTATCGTCGATCCGGCGAAGGTCGTGCGCACGGCGCTCCAGGATGCCGCTTCCGTCGCAAGCCTGCTTGTGACTACCGAAGCGATGGTCGCCGAGCTGCCGAAGAAGGAATCGGCTCCTGCGATGCCGGGCGGCGGCGGCATGGGCGGCATGGGTGGCATGGATTTCTGATCCGGCTTCCCGGCCCCGCGCCGATACCCGTTACGAGGCCCCGGAGCGATCCGGGGCCTTTTTCGTCGCGCAGGGCAGGCGGAGGCTTGTCGGCGCAGGAAACCCCTGCAAGAATATGCAATCTTTAATATACGTATCAGTGGCTCGCGATTTCGACACTATCGTGGAGGTATCAGGCGGATGATGGATCGTGCACAGCGTAACGAGAAGATACTCAAAACGATCGCTGAGCGCACAAAACAGGCGCTTACCTCGAAGCAGGCTGCTCGCGAGATGCTCATTAAGGAAGGCATCTATACGAAGAAAGGAAAACTACGAGCCGAGTTCGGTGGTGGCAAGTCCGGCGGTGGCAAACCCGCTTCTGGCAAGCGAAAGAAGCTCGTTACGGCGTAACCTGCCTTGGGACGCCTCGCCACATCCTTCGTTCTCGGCTTCCACGGCTGTGATGCTTCCGTTGCGACGGAGGCCGTGCTCGACGGGGCCGATGTCATCCAGAGCGAGAAGGACTACGACTGGCTCGGTCCCGGCGCGTATTTCTGGGAGTCGGATCCGCTTCGCGCCCTCGAATGGGCACAGTGGAAGAAGCAAAGAGGCGAATACGAGAATCCGAGCGTGATTGGCGCCGTTGTCGACCTGCGAAACTGCCTTGATCTGGTTTCGCGGGAAGATGTCGAATTGGTCAAAAATGCATACGACGCCTTCGTCAAGATTCGTAGGCATTCCGGGCTGGAATTACCGACCAATCGGAACCCGGACGGCACGGAGAAAGATGATCTGCTGCTGCGCTTTCTCGATTGCGCGGTATTGCGTCATCTGCACGAAATGGTAGATGAGACACCCGATACAGAACCCTTCGATACGGTGCGCGGCATGTTCGTCGAAGGCGGCAAGGCCTTTCCGGGAAGCGGCATTCATCGCAGGAGCCACGTCCAGATCGCCGTGAGAAACCCGGCCTGCATCAAGGGATTGTTCTTTCCCAGAAACTGGTCTCGCGCCTGAGCCCCTGTCGAGCCACCACTTTCGCTTGACAAAGCGTCCGGGCGAACGCATTGATCTCGCCATGTATACGCATTTTGAACGCCGTAGCCGACGTATGACCACCGCCCTCCAGCGGCTGCGATGACGCGCGTTTTCTTCTGAAATCCGCCCAGGCAAGCCGCGCGTTTCGTGCGGCTTTTTTCATGCGCGCCGGATACGCCCCCAGGCCGAAATCATTGACCGAACCGAGTACGCGATCGCATCGCTCCAGAAACGGAAGACGACCATGACCAGCCCGCAGGACAATCAGACGAAAAAGATCTTCATCGACGGTGAAGCCGGCACGACCGGGCTCGAGATCCGCGATAAGCTCGGCGCGGTGGCCGGTGCGCAGATCATCAGCATCGACCCGGCTCGGCGCAAGGATGCGCAGGCGCGGCGCGAGATGATGCGTGAGGCCGATCTGGTCGTGCTCTGCCTGCCCGATGACGCGGCCCGCGAAGCCGTGGCGATGGCGGATTCGCTCGAAGGCGCCCGCCCACGCATTCTCGATGCCTCGACGGCCTTCCGCACCGATCACGCCTGGGTCTACGGTTTCGCCGAGATGGAGCCGGGCCAGGCGCAGATGATCGCGGCGGCCGACCGCGTTTCCAATCCGGGTTGCTACCCGACCGGTGCGATCGCTCTGATCCGCCCGCTCGTGGAAAAGGGCCTTCTGCCGGAGGATTTCCCCGTCACCATCAATGCCGTATCCGGCTACAGCGGCGGCGGGCGGCAGATGATCGAGCAGTACGAGCAGGGCGACGCGCCACCCTTCGCGCTCTACGGGCTGAATTTCTCGCATAAGCATCTGCCGGAGCTGACGAAATATACCAAACTGGCGCGGCGCCCCATCTTCATCCCGTCCGTCGGCAAATACCGTCAGGGCATGTTGATCTCGATCCCGCTGCATCTCGACCTTCTGGGTGGTGCAAGCGCGAGCGATCTGGAGCAGACGCTGGCCAACTGGTACGGTGATGGCGGCCTCGTGCGGGTGATCACGGCACAGACTGAAACCCGCATCGAACCGGAGGCGCTCAACGGCACCGACCGGATGGAGCTGCGCGTCTTTTCCCACCCCGAATACGCCCAGGCCGTGCTGGTGGCCCGGCTCGACAATCTGGGCAAGGGCGCCTCGGGTGCAGCCGTACAGAACATCCGCCTGATGCTCGGGCTCTAAAGGGGCGCATCGGCGGGCGCGATGCCCCGAGGCGGTATTGGCATTTCCCGGCGATTGTCTGACCGCCGGGCTCGTGCTCTCCTGTCGTCATCAACGAAGACGAGCCACCCCTGCGCAGAAGACGGCGCATGACGCCGCCGGGGTGGCTCGGGCCAATGACGGGAGGAGACGCGGGATGTTCAAGAGCGCTTCGGACGATCAGAAATCAAGCCGTGCGAAGGTGATCACGCCGGAGCAGCTGCGCTCGCGGCTGTGGTTCGACAATCCCGATAATCCGGGAATGACCGCGCTCTATATCGAGCGCTATCTCAATTACGGCCTCACCGGCGAGGAATTGCAGGGCGGAAAGCCGATCATCGGCATCGCCCAGACGGGCTCCGATCTCTCGCCCTGCAATCGCCACCATACCGATCTGGCCAAGCGGGTACGCGAAGGCATCGCGGCAGCGGGCGGTGTTGCCTTCGAATTTCCCTGCCATCCAATCCAGGAAACCGGCAAGCGTCCCACCGCGATGCTCGACCGCAACCTGTCCTATCTCTCGCTTGTGGAAGTGCTATACGGGTACCCCCTCGACGGGGTGGTGCTGCTCACGGGCTGCGACAAGACCACCCCCGCCCTGCTGATGGCGGCGGCGACGGTGAACATTCCGGCGATCAATCTCAATGTCGGCCCGATGCTCAACGGCTGGATGAACGGCGAGCGCGTCGGCTCGGGCACGGTGGTCTGGAAAGCGCGCGAGCGTCACGCGGCCGGCGAGATCGATTACGAGGAATTCCTCGAAATCGTTCGCAGTTCCGCACCCTCGAACGGCCATTGCAACACGATGGGCACAGCCTCCACCATGAATGCCCTCGCCGAGGCGCTCGGCATGAGCCTGCCCGGACAGGCGGCGATTCCGGCCCCCTATCGCGAGCGCGGCCAGGCCTCCTACGATACTGGAAAGCGGATCGTCGAGATGGTCTGGGAGGACCTCAAACCGTCCGACATTCTCACCCGCGAGGCATTCGAGAACGCTGTCATCGCCTGCTCCGCCATCGGCGGCTCGACCAATGCACCGATCCACCTCAACGCCATTGCCCGCCATATGGGCGTGCCGCTTTCATGTGATGATTGGGAGACGGTCGGTTTCGACATCCCGCTGCTCGTCAACGTGCAGCCTGCAGGCGACTATCTGGCCGAGGAATACTATCGCGCCGGCGGCCTGCCTGCGGTGATGGCGGAGCTGATCGCGCGGGGCAAGATCCACGAAGGCGCGCTGACGGCCAATGGCCGCACGGCCGGCGAGAATTATCGCGAGCGCTTCACCTGGGATCGCGACGTGATCCGACCCTATGACGATCCGATGCGCCAGCAGGCCGGCTTCCTCAACCTGAAAGGCACGCTGTTCGATTCGGCCATCATGAAGACCAGCGTGATCTCGCCCGAATTCCAGAAGCGTTATCTCGACGATCCGCAGGACCCCGATGCCTTCGAGGGCAAGGTCGCGGTGTTCGACGGGCCGGAGGATTATCACGACCGTATTGATGATCCCTCGCTCGGCATCGACGATCACACCATCCTCATCATGCGCGGCACCGGGCCGATCGGCTATCCGGGCGCGGCTGAGGTGGTCAACATGCAGCCGCCGGGTGAGCTGATCCGGCGCGGCGTGTTCTCCCTTCCCTGCATCGGCGACGGGCGTCAGTCGGGCACATCCGGCACGCCCTCGATCCTGAACGCGTCGCCGGAAGCCGCTGTTGGCGGCGGGCTCGCGCTGTTGCAGACAGGGGACCGTATCCGCATCGACCTGCGCAAGCGCAGCGCGGATATCCTGATTTCGCAAGAGGAACTGGAACGGCGCCGGGCGGATCTCGCAGCGCGCGGCGGCTATCCGTATCCGGCCAGCCAGACCCCGTGGCAGGAAATCCAGCGCACGATGGCCGACCAGCTTTCCGAGGGTATGGTGCTCAAGCCGGCGGTCAAATATCAGCGGATCGCGCAGAGTCAGGGGGCACCGCGCGACAACCATTGATCACGGAAAGAAACCGGCCCGGGCGACGACCGGGCCGGAAGATCAGACGAGCGCCTCGCGCGTGCGGTGACGCGCTCCGTGGGTCAGCACCGTGACCCGCGTCCCGGTCGGCACGCGGCGATGCAGATCGATGATGTCCTGGTTGAAGAGCCGGATGCAGCCTGATGACACCGACTGGCCGATCGACCAGGGCTCATTGGTGCCGTGAATGCGGTACAACGTGTCGCGTCCGTTCTTGAAGAGATACAATGCCCGCGCACCCAGCGGATTGTCGAGCCCGCCTTCCATGCCGCCCGCGAAGGGGCCGTAGCGCTCCGGCTCGCGACGGATCATGTTCTGCGTCGGCGTCCAGCGGGGCCACTCAGCCTTGCGCGCGATCACAGCATCACCTTCATAATCGAATCCGGCCTGCCCGACGCCGCATCCATAGCGCAGCGCCCGGCCATTCTCGCGCACGAGATATAGAAAGCGGCGTGACGGGTCGACGACGATGTCGCCGGCGCTTTCCGGTCCCGTGAATTCAACTTCCTGACGCAGGAAGCGCGGATCAACCTGCGAAACGTCGATCGCCGGAACCGGGAACGGCTCGTCTTGGATCGCCCTGTACATCGATGCGTAGAACGGATCCACGACATTCACAGCCCGGACCGCAGGCGGGGCCGAGCGACCGGCGGAAGCACAAGCGGCGAGCGTCAGCGGCAAGCCCGCCAGAAAGACGCGACGGGTGAGTTGGGAAGCGCGGAGATGGGACATGACATCCTTTTGGCAAAAGACAACGACGATTGAACCTTCAACGCGTCAATAAAGGCAAACACGCGCCATTTCCGCTGACTTCTGCGTGAGCGTTAATCCTGTGATGAGAATGCAACAGGATGGTTTATGTTCCGTAACCACACTTTCCGTTACGGCAGTGAGGCGAGCCGGATCACGCAATCGTGTAGCTTCTCGCCGATCCTCACGCCCCGCGACAGGGCTGCCGGATTGGCCGCCGAGACGATGCCCTCCTCGAAGGTCGAGCGGGCATCCCCGATTCGCGCCGATGCGGCGGAAACCGTCACCGCTGGAATACCGCGCCCCTGCAATGCCGGCAGTCGCGAGACTCCAACACCGCCGCCCGCATCGTTGAAAGCGGCGAAGGCGGCGTCGAATTTGAGCGCGTTCATCGGGTTATCGCCGAACAGGGCCCCGTGCGAGCCCGTGATGACGATCTGCCCCGCGTCGCGCGGCACGACCAGCGAAGCGGAATCGATCAGGACGATGCGCCGATGCGCACCCTCAGGCATG
>NZ_DATGCW010000151.1:0-2008 GCF_035311605.1 Saliniramus sp. | reverse complement strand
CAGCGTGGTTGGATGCTCGCGGATGATCTTGTACATCCGCGGCTGGGTGAAGGATGGCTCGTCGCCTTCGTTGTGGCCGAAGCGACGGTAGCAAAGCATGTCGATCACGACGGGCTTGTGGAAGCGCTGGCGGTATTCCGTCGCCACCTTGGCCGCATAGACCACCGCTTCCGGATCGTCGCCGTTGCAGTGGAAGATCGGCGCCTCGACCATCTTCGCCACATCGGAAGGGTAGGGCGAGGAACGCGAGTAGCGCGGGTTGGTGGTGAAGCCGATCTGGTTGTTGATGATGAAGTGGATCGAGCCACCGGTGCGGTGTCCCTTGAGTCCCGACAAGCCGAAGCATTCCGCCACCACGCCCTGGCCGGCGAAGGCCGCATCGCCGTGCAGCAGCAGCGGCAACACCGAATTGCGGTTCTCGCCGGTCTCGCCGTGCTGGTCCTGCTTGGCGCGGACCTTGCCGAGCACAACCGGATCGACGATCTCGAGATGCGAGGGATTGGCGGTAAGCGAGAGGTGGACGTTGTTGTCGTCGAAGCTGCGGTCCGACGATGCACCGAGATGGTATTTCACATCGCCCGAGCCCTCGACATCGTCGGGGGCGAAGGAGCCGCCCTTGAATTCGTGGAACAGCGCGCGGTGCGTCTTGCCCATCACCTGGGTGAGCACGTTGAGGCGGCCGCGATGGGCCATGCCCAGCACGATCTCCTTCACACCAAGATTGCCGCCGCGCTTGATGATCTGTTCGAGTGCCGGGATCAGCGATTCCGCGCCGTCGAGGCCAAAGCGCTTGGTGCCGGTATATTTGAGATCGAGAAACTTCTCGAAACCCTCGCCCTCGATCAGCTTGTTGAGGATCGCCTTCTTGCCGCGCGCGGTGAATTCGATCTCCTTGTCGGGTCCCTCGATGCGCTCCTGCAGCCAGGCCTTCTCGACCGGGTCGGAGATGTGCATGAACTCGACGCCGAGCGTCTGGCAATAGGTACGCTGCAGGATGGCGAGGATCTCGCCGATCGTCGCGAATTCGAGCCCCAGCACGTTGTCGAGGAAGATCTTGCGGTCATAATCGGCTTCGGTGAAGCCGTAATGGGCCGGGGAGAGCTCCTCGTCATTGACGCGCTTCTCGAAACCCAGCGGATCCAGATTGGCGTGCAGATGGCCGCGCATGCGGTAGGCGCGGATCATCATCAGCGCATGCAGCGAATCGCGCGTGGCCTGCTGCACATGTTCCTCGGTCAGCGCGACGCCCTTGGCCTCGGCCTTGCCCTTGAGCTTTTCGGCAACGGTCTTCTCGATCTGCCCCCAATTGCCGTCGAGGGCCGAGACGAGTTCGCCATTGGCCGCGATCGGCCAGTTCTCGCGCTTCCAGGAAGCACCCTGCGCGTTCTTCGCGACGACGGCGCCGTCATCCTTCAGCGCGCCGAAGAAGGCCTGCCATTCGGCATCGACCGATTTCGGATCCTTGGCGTATTGGGCGTAGAGATCCTCGATATAGGCGGCATTGGCGCCGTCGAGGAAGGAGGTCTGGAGGAGCGCTTCGTTGACGTCTTGGCGTGCCATGGCTTGTCCGTCCGAGGGGCCGCCGGTTGATTGTCGCCGGAGGCCGTGGCGGGGCCGGGTCGCGGCCCCTTCGAGGGTTTGATCGAGCCGTCGTCTTGCGGGCCGATTCAGGCGATATTCGGTCCGGTCGCGCAAGAACCGTGATCGGATCGCGCGCGACCGGAGGTTTCGGGGTTTCAGCCCTTCAGAAGCTCAGAGAGCGTGGTGCCGAGCCGCGCCGGGGAGGGCGAGACCTTGATGCCGGCGGCTTCCATGGCGGCGATCTTGTCTTCCGCGCCACCCTTGCCGCCGGAGATGATCGCACCTGCATGGCCCATGCGGCGGCCCGGAGGCGCCGTGCGACCGGCGATGAAGCCGACCATCGGCTTCTTGCGCCCGCGCTTCGCTTCGTCGGCGATGAACTGCGCGGCTTCCTCTTCCGCCGAACCGCCGATCTCGCCGATCATCA
>NZ_DATGCW010000150.1:0-6394 GCF_035311605.1 Saliniramus sp. | reverse complement strand
TGTCGGCGGTGTCGATGCCCACGATCTGCGAAACCTATGCGCGCCAGCCGGCCCTGCATTATCTCGAGAAGGGCCAGGTCGTGGTGCTGGCGGGCGGTACCGGCAATCCCTTCTTCACCACCGACACCTCCGCCGTGCTGCGGGCTGCGGAACTGCGTTGTGACGCGGTGCTCAAGGCGACGCAGGTGGACGGGGTCTATTCCGCCGATCCCAAGGCGCACGCGGATGCGAAGCGTTACGACCGGCTCACCCATGACGAGGCGATCGCCCGTGATCTGAAGGTGATGGATACCGCCGCCTTCGCGCTGGCCCGCGACGGCAAGCTGCCGATCATCGTCGGTTCGCTGCACGCGCCCTCCTCGATCGCGGCGATTCTGGAACGTGAAGCACCCTCGACGGTGGTCGCGCCCTGATATAAACAGCTTCGGGCCGTATCCCGACAATTGCACGACAGGACAACGACAATGGCTGCGGAATTCGATCTCGACGACATCAAGCGCCGAATGCGTGGCGCGGTGAATTCATTGAAGAGCGATCTGGCGGGTCTGCGCACCGGGCGCGCCTCGACCAACCTGCTCGACCCGATCACGGTCGATGCCTATGGCGCCGCCATGCCGATCAACCAGGTCGCGACGGTCAGCGTGCCCGAGCCGCGCCTGCTCTCGGTCCAGGTCTGGGATCGCAGCATGGTCGCCACCGTCGAGAAGGCGATCCGCGAGAGCGATCTCGGTCTCAATCCGCAGACCGAGGGCCAGGTCATCCGCCTGCGCATTCCCGAGATGAACGAGCAGCGCCGCAAGGAAATGGTCAAGGTCGCGCACAAATATGCCGAAGAGGCGCGTGTGGCCGTCCGGCATGTACGTCGTGATGGGCTCGATACGCTGAAGAAGCTGGAAAAAGACGGCGATATCAGTCAGGACGACGAGAAGCGTCAGGCCGATCAGGTCCAGAAGGCGACGGATGAACACGTCTCCGAGGTCGACTCGGTCGTCGCGGCCAAGGAAAAGGAAATCATGCAGGTCTGATCGGGGATCGGACCTGCATCCGGGCATGCGCCGGTCAGCCGGCGCCAAGCGGAGACAGGGCTTCATGCCGGAGGATCACAGCGCCGCAGCCGCCGCACGGGTCAGCGGCGTGCAGCAGACCGACATCCGGGGCGGATATCCGCTTTCCCGCCTGCCGCGTCACGTCGCCGTGATCATGGATGGCAACGGTCGCTGGGCATCGCGGCGCGGTTTGCCGCGTGCCGAGGGGCATCGCCAGGGGGTGGAGGCGGTGCGGCGCTGCGTGCGCGCTGCAACACAGGCCGGGATCGGCTATCTCACTCTCTATGCCTTCTCTGCCGAGAACTGGCGTCGCCCGCCGGCCGAAATCTCCATCCTGATGAGCCTCCTGAAGCGCTACATTCGCAGCGATCTCGACAAGTTGCATGAAGCGGGCGTTCGGATCCGGATCATTGGCGAGCGTGAAGGCCTTTCCCGCGATATCCTCTCGCTGCTCGAGGAGGTCGAGGCCCGCACGCGCGACAATACCGGTCTCAACCTCGTCGTGGCATTCAATTACGGCGGGCGTCAGGAAATCGTCCGGGCCGCGCGGCGTCTGGCTTCGGAGGTCGCCGCTGGCAGGCTCGATCCCGCCGCCATCGATGAGACGCGCTTCGCCGAGGCCCTCGATACGGCCGACATGCCCGATCCGGATCTGGTGATCCGCACCTCGGGCGAACAGCGCGTCTCCAATTTCCTGCCCTGGCAATCGGCCTATGCCGAATACGTCTTCCTGCCCGATCTCTGGCCGGATTTCGATGAGGCGGTTCTCGCCCGGGCGCTGGCGGATTATGCCCGGCGTGAGCGGCGATTCGGCGGGCTCGCCCATGTCGCGGAGGAGCCGGCCGCCGATGACGGCGTCCGCTATCGCGAGGCGAGCCGATGAACAGCCCTGGCGAAAGCGGCACGGCGCGCGGCTTCGTGCGCTCGGAGACCGGTATCCGGCTCATCTCGGCCGTCGTGATGATTGCGCTGGCGCTGGGCACGACCTGGTTTGGCGGAGTCGTCTTCGCCGTGCTGTGGCTGGCGGCGGGATCGGCGATTCTGTTCGAATGGATCGCCATGGTCTGGATCGTACGTCGCATCCCCAGCGTCGTGGCCGGCGCGCTGGCCTATACGGCCTTCGTGCTGGCGCATCTCACCGACTGGCCGGGGGTCGTGCTGGCGGCGATCGCGCTGACCGGTGGCGCGCTCGTCGTGATGATCAGCATGACGTGGCGCGACCGGATCTGGGCCGGCGCGGGCTACGCCGTCGGTTTCGTGGTGGTGGCGGTGCCGATCATCGTGCGATCCGATCCGGCGCTCGGCGCGCTCGCCGTCATATGGATTTTCGCTGTGGTCTGGGGCACGGATATCGCAGCCTATTTCACCGGGCGCGCGCTGGGCGGGCCGAAGCTGTGGCCCCGGCTGAGCCCGAAGAAGACCTGGGCGGGATTCTTCGGCGGGCTGGCCTGTGCCATGCTGGCGGGTTTTCTGCTGGGGCTTGTCGCCCGGATTCTGGGTCAGGCACCGCCGCTCGATCTCTGGGCGCTGACGCTGCTTTCCGGGCTCGCATCGGTGATCGGACAGGGGGGAGATCTGGCCGAATCGGCGCTCAAGCGCCATTTCGACGTCAAGGATTCCGGCAGTCTCATCCCGGGCCATGGTGGCGTGATGGATCGTCTCGACGCGTTCTTCGCCGTCTGTCTGCTGGTCGGCCTGATGCTGCTGGGGCTGTCGCCCTTCGGGATCGGCGCCGGATGACGACCGGTGCGCGAGCCAGAGGCTGACGGAGAAGAGCGAGGCGATGACACGCAAACTCATCCTGCTCGGTGCGACCGGCTCGATCGGGCGATCGGCCCGCGACGTGATCGCCCGTCACCGCGACGCCTTCACGGTCACTGCCGTGGTGGGGGGCTCGGACGCGCCGGCGCTGGCCGCAGCCGCCCGCGAGACCGGGGCGCGCTATGCCGCGCTCGCCGACGGCTCCGCCCTGCCGGCCCTGCGTGAGGCACTTTCGGGCAGCGGCATCGCCTGCGGTGCGGGCGAGGGGGCGGTCCTGGAGGCTGTCGCTTACGAGGCCGATCTCGTGCTCGCAGCCATAGCGGGGACGGCGGGTCTGCGCCCGACTGCGGCGGCAATCCGCCCGGGGCGTGCCATCGCGCTGGCCAACAAGGAAAGCCTCGTGAGTGCCGGCGCCGCCTTCATGCAGGCTGCTTCGCGGGCCGGGGTGGCGGTGCTGCCGGTCGATTCGGAGCACAACGCCCTCGCCCAGGCTCTGGGCAACGGCGCGCTCGGCGATGTGACCGCGATGACGCTGACCGCTTCGGGCGGGCCGTTCCGGACATGGTCGCGCGAGGCCATCGCCGCCGCCGGGCCGCAGCAGGCGTCGAAGCATCCCAACTGGTCGATGGGGGCCAAGGTCACGATCGATTCGGCGACGCTCATGAACAAGGGTCTCGAACTCATCGAGGCGCATTACCTTTTCGGGCTGGAGGCTGCGCGGCTCGACGTGCTGGTGCACCCGCAATCGATCGTGCACGGGCTGGTGAGCTGGCGCGACGGCGCTGTGACGGCGGGACTGGCGGCGCCGGATATGCGCGTTCCCATCGCCCATGCGCTGGCACCGCAGGGGATGCGGCTCGACACCGCGCTGCCACGCCTTGATCTGGCCGCGATTGCAGCGTTGAGCTTCGAGAAACCGGATCTGGAGCGCTTTCCCTGTCTTGGGCTCGCCATGGCGGCTCTGGCGGGAGGCGGTGCACATCCCACCATCCTGAATGCGGCCAACGAGATCGCAGTCGCCGCCTTCATTGCCGGTCGGCTGGATTTTTATGGTATCGCGGTAAGTGTCGAGAAGGTTTGTTCGCGTATGGTCGCCTCGGAGCGCGAGGCGCCCGCTGATGTCGAGACGGCTCTGGCCATCGACGCGCGCGCCCGTGCGCTGACGCGCGAAGCGCTGGGCATGTGAGCGCAGATCTGGGCCGGATCCGCTGCGGATACGGCAAAATGGAGACGGGTGATGGAAATTTTCGGTCTGGTGGTCGGTTCGGTCTGGGATCTCGTCTTCGGCTATCTGATTCCCTTCATCTTCGTGCTCGCCATCGTGATCTTCGTCCATGAGATGGGCCATTTTCTCGTCGGGCGCTGGTGCGGTGTGGGTGTCGATGCGTTCTCGATCGGCTTCGGGCCGGAAATGTTCGGCTGGACCGACAGGCAGGGAACGCGCTGGAAGGTCTCGGTCATTCCGCTGGGCGGCTACGTCAAGTTCACCGGTGATCTCAACGTCTCCAGTGCACCGGATCCCGATGAACTGTCGCAGATGGACGAGGCAACCCGTTCCCTCAGCTTTCATCACAAATCCGTCGGTCGACGCGCCATGATCGTGGCGGCGGGGCCGGCAGCGAATTTCATCCTCGCGATCCTGATCTTTGCCGGGCTGGCCTATTTCAACGGCAAGCAGGTGCTCGAACCGCGTGTCGAAGCTGTGGTGGAAGGCAGTGCGGCGGAGGCTGCGGGTTTTGCGCCGGATGATCTGATCCTGTCGATCGACGGGCGCGAGGTGGTCGGCTTCTCTGATCTGCAGCGCATCGTGAGTTCCTCGGCCGGCGATGATCTCGTCTTCGAAGTCGAGCGGGACGGAGACATCGACACCCTCCTCGTCACGCCGGTGCGCACCGAGCAGGAGACGGCTTTCGGTCGCCATCGCATCGGCATGATCGGCCTGCAGGCGGTCAATGATCCGCAGGCTGTGCGCCACATCACGTATGGCCCGCTGGAATCGCTCGGTCACGGGGTCTCGGAGACCTATTTCGTCATCGACCGGACGGTCGACTATCTCGGCAAGCTCGTGACGGGCCGCGAATCGGCGGATCAGCTCTCCGGGCCGATCCGCATCGCGAAAGTCTCGGGTGACGTCGCCACCCTCGGCGGGATTCTCGGGCTGATCAGCCTCACGGCGCTGCTTTCCGTCTCGATCGGATTCATCAATCTCTTCCCCGTGCCGATGCTCGATGGCGGGCATTTGATGTATTATGCGATCGAGGCAGCGCGTGGTCGCCCGCTCAGTGATCAGGCGCAGGAAATCGGCTTCCGGGTCGGTCTGGCACTGGTTCTCATGCTCATGCTCTTCGTCACGTGGAATGATATCATTAACCTCAGCGCCTGAAAAATTGCGGCCCTATCGTGACACGAAGGCCACGCCGGGGGAAAATTCTGCCGGGTGGGACATTCGGCGTTTGCAATGGCGCCGAGTTTCGGTAGAAGCGGAGTGTAGACCAAGCGGGTCGGCATGCATGTGCGTGTCCGGCTTCGGGGCAAAACCCGCGACAAACCAGAACGAGACGGGCCAGTATATGTCGAGCAAGAACGCGCGCCGCAGCGTGACGGCGAAACGGACGACGGTAGCACTCGCCATGGCGATGGCGGCCTTCGGCGTCTCCGAGGCTTTCGCGCAGCAGGTGGTCGTCGAGGGCAATCGCCGCGTCGACACCGACACGATCCGATCCTATGTGGTTGGGTCGAGCCCGGATGAAGCGCGGCGTAATCTGGTCGCGACGGGTCTGTTCAGTGATGTCCGCGTCTCCCGCCAGGGCGGCTCGGTTGTGGTGCGTGTCGCCGAGAACCAGGTGATCAACCGGGTTGCCTTCGAGGGAAATCGCCGCCTGCGCAGCGAGGCGCTGCTTCCGGAATTGCAGACGCGCTCCAATCGTCCCTACAACCCCGCAACCGTCGACGAGGATGTGCGCCGCATCCGCGAGCTTTATCGGCGTTCCGGGCGCGCGCTCGCCGAAGTCACGCCGCGTACCGTCGAGCTCGAAAACGGTCGCATCGACGTGGTTTTCACCATTGACGAGGGTGCACGTACCAATATTCGCGCGATCAATTTCGTTGGGAATGAGTCGGTTTCGAGCAGGCGTCTGCGTGATGCGATGAGCTCCGAGGTCAGCAGTATCTTCACGCTGCTGAGTACGGCCGACGTCTATGATCCTGATCGTCTCGCGGCCGATCTCGAATCCGTGCGCCGCTATTACATGCGTCGCGGTTATGCGGATATGCAGGTCGTCGGCAGCGATGTGATCTTTGATGCGGATCGCAAGGGTTATGTCATCACCATCACGGTCGATGAGGGGCAGCGCTACCGCGTCGGGAACGTCAGCGTCGATTCGCGTATTCCCGATGTGTCCGAGGAGGAATTGCGCCGGCGCGTCGCGACCGGCACCGGCGGCATCTATGATTCCACCGAAGTGGAGCGGACGCTCGTCGACATGACCACTGCCGTTGCGCAGCGCGGCTATGCCTTTGCGCAGGTGCGCCCTGTCGGTGTGCGCAACGAGGCGGAAGGCACGGTCGATATCACCTATGTGGTCGAC
>NZ_DATGCW010000149.1:0-5281 GCF_035311605.1 Saliniramus sp. | reverse complement strand
CATAATCTCCTCCACAACCCCCATCTGCCGCTCAAACTCCGCGCTCCATTTCGTCAAACGGTAGCCCCCGCCTGCCGATTCGGTGAGGCAGAGCGTATCGCCTTTGCGGGCTCCGAGGCGCGCCATGACGTCCTCCGGGAGAATCACGCCGGCGGATTCGCCCGTGCTGATGATCTTGAGCTTGTGCATCACATTCTCGCTTACCACCCCAACCCCAATTCCCGCACAACCCATGTTGCATATACGTTCCAAATAACCTATAAAAGATTGCAAGCCGAGCGAGAGGAGGCACCCTCTCACCCGGCTCTGACCACCAGAAAAAGGAAGCTTTTCCAATGGCTGCAATCAGCGATACCAAAACCGCCCCTGTGGCGGAAGTGATCTTGTCATCTGTGGTGGTGATTCTCCCGGGCGACGTCGAATGCGGCGTCACGGTCCCGGCAGGGAAGGGGGGCCGTCATGCATGAGGCTCTCGATCCGCGCGGCCCGCAGAGTACGCCACCGCAAGCCATCGCGCCGCAAGCCATCGCGCCGCAAGCCACGCCACCCCAAGCGCCCCCGCATGATGTCTCGCGGGAGGACATCACCTGGCTCGACCGCGTCTTCGCCGGTCGCTCCGCGGCCGAGATCGCGCAGATGAAGGCGGTTCTCGACGCCTATGCCGCCGCCGCGCCGCCGCCCGCCATGCCCGAGCGGGATCAGATCGCGCTGCTCGACGTCACCGACGATCTCGACCACCTGCGCGCCCTCTTCACCGCCCTCGACATGGCTCTGGCCGACCTCCAGAACCGCGATTCCCGCAGCGCCCTGCGCACCCTCGCCGACACCATCCACAATCACCTGCGCACCATCTGCGACAGCATCGAGCGCACCCGCCACAACCCCGCAACACCAGACGGGGAGGGCGGGCCACCAACCCAATAACGGCCCCGTTGCCGCCCCATGCGGGCGATGCAGGGCGCGCCCCCCTCTCCCTTCGTGGAGAGGGGATGGGGGTGAGGGGCGCTGATGCAGGGCGGGGCGCTTCACCGGAAAGCGTCTCGCCGCCACCCTCACCCCTGTCCCCTCTCAACAAGGGAGAGGGGAACGCCGGCGGCAATCGCGGCGCAAAAATCATCAGCCACGCGGGTGATGCAGCACACGCTCCCCTCTCCCTGGTGGCAGCATGAAAGCGTGACCGGCCCGCAGCAATCCGCCTTGCCGCTCAGTGCATCATCAGAACCGGCACCGTCATGCTCTCGAGAATGCCGCGCGTGGCGCCGCCGAGGACCAGTTCGCGCATGCGCGAATGGCCGTAGCCGCCCATCACGATCAGATCCGCGCCGTTATCGGCAGCATGCGAGAGAATGCTGTCTGAGACGCTGCCGACATTGGTCAGCATGCGCGCCTTCGCCTTGATGCCGTGCCCGCCCAGAACCTTCGCGAGGCGTTCGCCCCGCTCATGCTCGGCTTCCGCGCCAGTGGAGACCCCGACGATTTCGACGGTGCCGGCCTGCTTCAGGAGCGGCATCGCAGCCGTTACAGCCTTGGCAGCCGTCGCGCTTTCGTCCCACGCCACGATGACGTGGTCGAGCTTCATCGGCGCGCGCTGGATGTAGGGCACGATCAGGAGCGGACGCCCGGAACCGAAGAGCATGGCCTCGACGAAGAGCGGCCCGCCCTTCTCGCGATCGGAGCCGGGCTGCTCGACCACGGTGAGATCATAATAGCGCGCCATCCGCTCAAGCTGTGCGGCGCAGCGATCCATCATGCCCTGCAGGACGAAGCCGTCGACATGCACCCCGACTTCCCCGGCCTTGGCCTCATAGGAGGCGAGACGGGCCTGCGCTTCCTCGCGGCTGGCGGCGCGCGCCTGCTCGAGCACGGCACTCGGCATTTCCGGGATGACATAGCTCGGCATCGTCGGATCGATAGCGATGCCGGCCGCGCGGGTGCTGGCGTCGAAGGCCTTGGCCAGAGAGGCCGCATAGGGTCCGACGGCTTTGGCCTCAGGGCTGAGAACGACGAAGATTTCCTTGTAAGACATGCACTTTCCTCCTGTGGCCGACCGCCTGCAGCCTGCGGTTCATCTTTGTCTGGCCTGTCATGCACGAGCATGCTGATGCTGCCCAAGCTTTGCATTGATCTTTCGCAACGCTTGCCGCGCGCAGCCCGTTCCCCGCGACCTCAGCCCGAGAAGCCGGCGCGCACCAGCGCCTGGGCGACTTCCGTGAAGCTGTCGCGCGGGATCGGCTGGCCGATCTTGCCCTCGGTGATGAGGAGCTTGAAGAGTTCGGGATTGCTCTCGATGGCGATGCCGTTTTCATGCGCCACCTCCCTCGCCCGCGTCTCGTTATCGGCGAGCGCCTTGGCGGCGAGCATGGGGACGCCGGATTGCTCCGGCTTGTAGGCGATGCCGATCATGCCGTTCGGGCCGGCGATCCAGAGATTGGCGGCTTTGGGTCCCACGAGTCCGGCGGTATCGGCCATCTCCTTGCGAATGCGATCGCGCTCGCCCCGGACATGCGGATCGCCGAAGGATTCCTTCATTTCCCGCTTCATCTCGGTCTGAGTCATCATGTTGTCGCGTTTGAACAGGATGCGGGCAATAACGATATCAATCACTGCAAATATCAGGATTAAAAATGTGGATATGAGAATGATATAGAGAATGATTGTTCCGCCAACATCAAAGATGCATCCCATTCCACAAGTTGGAGACCAAATAACATCACCGATAAATCCACGAAGTATTACATAAATACATACAAAAAAGATGATAATTTTTGCGGTGCTCTTGAGAAGATCAATAAAGCTCTTCAGGTTGAAAATATTTTGTATGCCCTCTGCGGGATTGAATTTGGCAAAATTCGGAGCCAGAGATTCCATTGAGAACAGAAAGCCACCGACATCGAGCATCGTTGCGACAAGCGCTCCGATAATGGCGATCGCCATGACGGGCAACGCGAGCTCAAGCGTCAGACGGACTGTCATCCGCGTGGCTTCATGCAGGCGCTCATCGAAGGGGGCACCGTTGAAGACGGGGTTGTCGATGAAGGCGACCGCGAAACTGTCGATCATCGAATCATATGTCGCGAGCACGTAGAAGAGCACCGAGATCAACGTCACCGCGCCGGTGATCTCCTGGCTGCGCGGAATCTGACCCTTGTCGCGCAGTTGTTTTAGTTTCTGGGGAGTGGGCTCGAGAGTGGCCTCTTCGGTATCATCCTTGCCCGACATCCCCTGCTCCTTCCGGCCTTATTCCCGCACCTCCCCCATCAGCAGGAAGGCTTCGACGAAACGCATCAGTTCGCGCCAGTCGTCGAGCATGTATTCTTCGAGGAACAAGGCGTAGAGCGGGATGAAGGCGCATACGCACAGGTTCTTCACGATTGCGGCGAATTCCGAAACCTCGATTTCCTGCGCGATCCGGTGGCCGAAGACGAGGGTCAGATCGATGACAATCAGCGCGATCATCAGCGGGCCCGAAATGATGACACCCAAGGTGAACATCCGCGTCAGCAGGTCACCGATCGCCGTCACCGTCGCCACCCCCATCGGAGGGGCGACGTCACTGATGCTCAATATGCTGTAGGAATGGTAAATTAATTCTATCACCAATTGCAGTCCGCCAGCGACCACGAAGATTGCCAGCGAGGCGTAGAGCAGGACGACACCGGTCAGCGAGTTCTCGTCCGCGTTCACCGGATCGGCGACATTGGCCATGCTGGCGCCGCGAGAGACGTCGATGATGTCGCCCGCTGCCTGGATGCCCCAGAAGGGGATTGCGATCAGAACACCGAGCAGCAGGCCGAAGACGAATTCCTTGATCAAGATGGTCGCGATCACCCACAGATCGGGAATTCCCATCTGCATCAGTTGCGGCTCGATCAGGGGCACGAGCGGGATCGTGAGCACGATTGCGAGCGTGGCACGGATGGTGCCGCGGACGTTGAGGGCCGTGAACAGCGGAAAGATCTGCAACACGGCGATGATGCGCGCAAAGCCCGTGGCAAAGGCCAGCCCGGTCCACATGTAGCGCCCGAGCCAGGCTGTGATGATCTCGTCGAACTCCGTCATCGCCTTACCGGGTCATGGTATGGAACGAGGCGAAGAGCGTGCGTGAATAATCGAAGAGCGGCGCCGACATCGGCACGCCGCCGATTATCAGCACGGCGAGGATGACGATGATCTTCACAAGCTGCGGCAGGGTCTGGTCCTGGATCTGGGTTGCGGCCATGAGAATGGCGAGCACGACACCCACCACCATCGCCGCGATCATCGGCGGCGCCACGATGATCAGGCCCGTCAGGAAGCTGGCATAGATCTCCTCGACGAGGCCGGACGAGCCCATGCGTCAGCCTCCCGGCACGTAGGAGAGCACCAGCCCCTGCAACAACCGCGACCAGCCGTCAATGAAGACGAAGAGCAAGAGCTTCAGCGGCGTCGAGATCACCGTCGGCGACAGCATCGACATGCCCATCGCCACGATGATCACACTGACGACGAAATCGATGACGAGGAAAGGCAGATACAGCAGGAAGCCGATCTCGAAGGCGCGGGTCAGTTCGGAGATCAGGAAAGCGGGCAGAAGTACCACGATATCATTTTCCGCGACCTGCATCTCGACATCGTACTGCGCCCACAGCGTCGTGGTCGTCTCGACGAAGAAAGTCGTGGCTTCCGGTCGTGAGTGCAGTTGCAGGAAGCTGATCAGCGGCACCGTCGATTCCCGGAAAATGACCTCGAAATCGGCCATCGTCTCGTAGCTCTGGCGCGGATCAGTGATGATTCCGTACATCTCACGCAGGATCGGCGCCATGATGAACAGGGTGAGAACGATCGCCACCGTGTTGATCAGCACACCCGGCGGCGTCTGCTGGATTCCGAGCGCGTTGCGCACCAGGAAGAGGACGATGGAGATCTTGGCGAATGAGGTGGCGGCGACGACCAGGAAGGGGATGACGGCGATGATCGCCGAAAGGACGATGAGCGAAAAATACGTCGGGATCGCCAGATTCGTCATCGCGCCAGCTTCGAGACCCGCACTCCGATGGCTTCACCCAGACGCACCAGCTCACCCGTGCCGACGCGGCGTCCGTTCGCGATGATGTCCACGCTCTGGCTCAGCGGCTTGCCCAGTTCGAAGACATAACCGGCGGTCAGGCTTTCGAGCTCCGATAACGGGATCTCGAGCCGCCCCAGTTCGAAGACCAGCTGGACCGGGATCTCGTCGATGCTGCCTGTCGGCGCTGCCTGATCAGGCTTTTCGGGTTGTTGGGTCACACGCGCATCCATTGAA
>NZ_DATGCW010000148.1:0-11121 GCF_035311605.1 Saliniramus sp. | reverse complement strand
ACGGAGGTGATCACCCACGCCTTCCTGCCGGCGGTGATCTCCTATATCGCGCTTCTCTACCTCGTCCATCTCGAGGCGGTGAAGGCGGATATGCAGACACTGCCTAAACCCGTCCTGCGCAGCTTCCAGGCTGCGCTGCTGCGTATGGGCATCGTGGTTTCCTCGATCGCGATCCTCGCCGGTGTAATCTATTTCGGCATCCGCTTCCTGCAGGCGGCGATACCAGGACTTTTGGCGCCGATCGTACTCACGCTGATGGGGCTTGCCTATCTCGCCATGCTCTGGCTCGCCTCGAAAAAGCCTGATCTCGAGATCGACGATCCGAACGCGCCTGTCGTGCAGTTGCCGATTGCCGGTGAAGTCGCCGTGACGGGGCTGCACTACATCCTGCCGATTGTGGTGCTCGTCTGGTTCATCATGATCGAGCAGCTTTCGCCGGGCCTTTCGGCTTTCTATGCGGTGACCGTGCTCATCGTGATCCTGCTGACGCAGCGCCCGATCAAGGCCTTGTTCCGGGGCCTGCATTCCAACGAGATCACGGGGCAGGCGCGGGCCGGTTTCGAAGAACTGATCCAGGGCCTGATCGGCGGGGCGCGCAACATGATCGGCATTGCCTGCGCCGTCGCCGCGGCCGGCATCGTCGTCGGCACCGTGACGCTGACCGGGCTCGGCCAGGTCATGGGCGAGGTGGTGGAGACGCTCTCGGGCGGTAACATCTTCCTGATTCTGGTCTTCACCGCGCTGATCAGCCTGATCCTCGGCATGGGCCTGCCCACCACGGCGAACTACATCGTCGTCGCCACCCTCATGGCGCCTATCATCGTCGAGCTTGGACAGGCCAACGGCATCCTGATCACGTTGATCGCTGCACATCTGTTCGTCTTCTATTTCGGGATCATGGCGGATGTGACGCCCCCTGTGGGGCTCGCCTCCTTTGCCGCAGCGGCGGTGTCGCGTGGCGACCCGCTGAAGACCGGCTTCACCGCCTTCTTCTACAGCCTGCGCACGGTGCTGCTGCCGTTCATCTTCGTTTTCAACACCGATCTCCTGCTGATCGACGTCGACTGGATCGGCGGGATCTGGATCTTCATCAAGGCAACACTGGCGATGCTGGTCTTCGCAGCCGCGACGCAGGGGTTCTTCCTGGTGAAGTCGCGGTTGTGGGAAACGGCGGCGCTTTTGCTGGTCACCTTCCTGTTGTTGCGGCCGGGCTTCTTCATGGATCAGGTGGCCCCGCCGTGGCAGGAGGTCGAACCGGCACAGCTCTACGACGTCGTCGCCGATCTGCCTGATGACGCCGTCATGCGCCTGCGCGTCGAGGGCCCGTCCTTCCTCGACGGATCGATGCAGGAACGGCTGATGGCTTTCGATCTCGGGCCGGCGAGCGACGATCCGCAGATGCGCTACCGTCAGGCAACGGATCTGCCGGCGATGATCGAGGATGATCGCGTGGTGCTCGAAGAGCCCTTCGATCCGCGCAGTTCCGCCGGTCGCGCGCTCGAGAACGTCGATTTCTACGATCCGGACAATCCGGTGGTTCTGACGGCGGTGGAGATTGCGGCGGATCAGCCGATGGACGAATGGTTCTACACTCCCGCCTTCGGGCTCTTCGGACTGGTCTATCTGCTGCAGAGCCGCCGTTTGAAGCGCAAGGAAGCGGCAAGAAAGGCGCGCGCCACACAGGCTGATGACGGCGAGGCGGCCACGGCCTGAGGGCGAACCGGAGGACGAGCCCATGTACAAGGATATCCTTCTCGCGGTCGATCTCGGTCACCCGGAAGACGAGGAAGACGCCGTGCGAACCGTGGTGGAATATGCGCGCGCCTTCAAATCGCGGGTGCATATCATCACGGTCGTTCCGGATTTCGGCATGTCGCTCGTCGGCAGCTTCTTTCCCAAGGGATTCGAGCAGGGCGCGCTGGCCGAGGCGGACAAGCAGCTGCACGCCTATGCGCAGGAGAAGTTCCCGGACGGGATCACGCGTCGGCACATCGTCGGCCACGGCGTGATCTACAAGGAGATCCTGCATTATGCCGGGGTCGTGAAGGCGGATCTGATCGTGATGAGCGCGCATCGGCTGGGGCTGGAAGATTATCTGCTGGGCCCCAATGCGGCGCGGGTCGTGCGCCATGCCGATTGTTCGGTGCTGGTGGTGCGCCAGGGGGATGCGGCGGGCTGAAGGCGAACGGTCCGGCGCCTGCCCGTTTGAGCGCATGTTGCCTGAGAGGCTTCGGCCTTGCCCCTTGCGAACGCGGCTTGTCAACGCGTTTGCAAACGCAGCTTGCATCACCCTGCTCTGGTCTTGCCGGTATCGCAGCGTTACATAAGGCGCGTATGATGAGGCAGCGCGTCATCGGCCCGGATGTCCTGTGGTCAAGGCGGCTTGATGATTTTCCGATCCGGCTCTCGCGGATCGGGCAAGGCAGAGATCGTGCATGGCGATTTGGAAGCAGTTGATCGCGGCCTGTGCTGCGCTGGCTATGGCCTTCGCGAGCTGGGCCTGGCTTGCGCCGGCGAGTTTTCCGGCGCCGCTGCGGCCTCTTGCCGAGCTGGCCGGCCTCCTACCTGAAGCCGATGACCAGCAGGAAGCGCGCGGCGGGGCTCCCGGGGGCGGACCGCCCGGGCGTAGCGGAGGCGGTCCGCAGCAGGTGATCACGGCGAGCGTCGGCGAGGAATTATCGAGTCGGCGGGTGCAATCCGTCGGCACGGCGGAGGCCCTGCGCTCGGTTTCGCTGTTCGCGCCGACGGCAGGTCTCGTCACCGAGATGCTCTTCACCACCGGCGACCGCGTCGCGGAGGGCCAGCCGCTTCTGCGCCTCGATGCGCGCGAGGAGACGATCGCTGTCGAGAAGGCCGGGATCGCCCTGCAACAGGCCCGCGACCAGCTCGGGCGTTTCGAGCGCCTCTCGCAGAACCAGGCCGTCTCCACGGTGCAGGTCGAGGAGGCGCGGGCCCGCGTTGCTTCCGCGGAAGCCGAATTGCGCGGCGCCGAGCTTGATCTCGACCGGCGCACCCTGCGTGCGCCCTTTGACGGCTATATGGGCATCGCGAAGGTCACGATCGGTGATCGCGTCACCACGACGACCGAAGTCGCCAATATCGACGACCGATCCGAGATTCTGATCCGCTATGCTCTGCCGGAGCGCTTCGCGGCGCAGGCGCAGCCCGGCGCCCGGGTGGAGGCGACGAGCATCGCCTTCGGGGTCGAGCGGTTCGAAGGCGTGATCGCCGAAATCGATTCACGCATCGACCCGCAGCTGCGCACACTCACGATCCGTGCCGCCATCGACAACAGCGACGATCGTCTTCGGCCCGGCCTCTCCTTCCTGGTCGATACAGTTTTCGAGGGCGCGCTCGAGACCGCCGTACCGCTGCTTTCGCTGCAATGGGATCGCGACGGTTCCTATCTGTGGCGCGTCGTTGATGATCGTGCGCAGCGTGTCGATGTCGAAATCCTGGAGCGTGGCGAAACGCGGGCGCTGGTCAACGGCGATCTCACGCCCGGTGATCGCGTCGTGCTCGAAGGTGTCCAGCGCCTGCGCGACGGCGCGCCGGTGACGATTGCCGAGCATCACGAGGCCGATCCCGGTCGCAGCTGAGCAGAAGGGTGGGCGCCATGGCTTCGATGAGCGAACGCAGCGGTGATCTCGCGGCGCTGTGCGTGCGCCGACCGGTTCTCGCCACGGTGATGAGCCTGCTCATCGTGATTGCCGGGATGGCGGCCTATCTCGGCATTCAGATCCGCGAATTGCCGGATGTCGACCGGCCCGTCGTCACCGTGCGCACCGAGTTCCCCGGCGCGACGCCGGTGGCGGTGGACAGCCAGATAACCAGCGTGGTTGAAGGTGCGGTAGCACGCGTGTCCGGGCTCGTCTCGCTCTCCTCCAACAGTCGGCGCGGGCGCAGCCAGGTCACGGCGGAATTTTCCGACAATGTCGACATGAATGTCGCAGCGGCCGATATCCGCGATGCGGTCTCCGCGATCAGTCGGCGCTTGCCGACCGACGCCGAGGAACCGGTCGTGATCAAGGCGGATTCGGATGGTCAGGCGATCATTCGCCTCTCGGTGATCTCCGAGACATTGCCGATCGAGGAACTCACCGCGATCACTGAAAACCGGATCGCGGACCGGCTCGCAGCCGTCGAAGGTGTCGCCGATGTCCAGATCTGGGGGCTGCGCGCGCCACAGTTCCAGGTGACGCTCGATCCCGCCGCCCTCGCCGCACGCGGGCTGGCCGTGAACGATGTGCAGAGCACCCTGCGCGACATCCTCGTCGATCAGCCGGCGGGGACCTTCAATTCCGGGGGGCAGGAGCTCCTCGTCGAGGCGGCGGCCAGCGCACGCACCGCGGAGGCGATCGCGGATACCTTCATCAACCCGCAGACGCGCATCCGCGATATCGCGGATGTGCGCCTTGCTCCGGCCGATCGCGATACGGTGCTGCGCGCCAATGGTGAGAGTGGCATCGCGCTGGGTATCCTGCGCCAGGCGCAATCCAACACCATCCAGATATCGGACGGTATCGAGGCAGCCGTCGATGAACTGTCGCTGGCGCTGCCCGACGGGGTGACGCTCCAGATCCGCTCCGACGAGGCCGTGTTCATTCGCGGCGCAATTGCCGAGGTCGCCTTCACGCTGGTGATCGCGACGCTCCTCGTCATCGCCATCATCCTGCTTTTCTTCCGCTCGGTACGCGCCACCGCCATTCCTGCCGTCACCGTCCCGGTGGCCCTGATCGGTACGCTCGCCGCGATCTGGCTGATGGGTTTCTCCATCAACGTGCTTACCCTGCTCGCCCTGGTTCTGGCGACGGGGATCGTGGTTGATGACGCGATCGTGGTGCTGGAGAACATCGAACGCCGACGCAAGGAGGGGATGGGTCCGCGCGCTGCTGCAGTGCTCGGCGCCCGGCAGGTATTCTTCGCAGTGATCGCGACGACCGTGACGCTCGCCGCCGTGTTCGTGCCGATCTCCTTCCTGCCCGGGACGGCGGGGGCCTTGTTCTCCGAATTCGGTTTCGTGCTCGCCGCTGCGGTGATGCTGTCCTCCTTCGTGGCGCTGACGCTGGTGCCGATGCTCTCTTCGCGGCTGCTCAGATCCGGCGAACGTACGCCCGAGCAGGAAGCGCGCAGCGCCCGGTTCGATCTGCTCGGGCGCTTCGGCAGCGCGGTTGCCGCGATCTACGGGCGCCTGCTCACCGTGGCGTTGAAGGCGCCGCTGGTCGTGCTCGCGCTCGCGGGCGTGTTCGCGCTCGCCTCCGTGGTCGCCTTCCGCGAATTGCCGGAAGAGCTGACCCCGCCGGAAGATCGCGGCTTCCTGCTGCTCTTCGTCAGTGCGCCCCAGGGCGTGGACCTCGACTATACATCGCGCAAGGCCGCCGAGATCGAGGAACGCATCCAGCCGATCGTCGATCGCGGCGATGCGCAGGGATTGCTCTCCATCGTCGGGCTGGGTAGCCGTTCCAACACTGCCTTCATGATAGCCCCGCTGAGCGATTGGCGCGACCGCGAGGCCAGCCAGGCCGAGATCACGGCGGAGGTGCGGCGCTCCATTGCCGATATCGTCGGCGTGCGGGCCTTCGTGCGTACGCCGAATTCCTTGCGCATCCGTGGCGGTGGCCAGGGGCTGCAATTCGCCGTGCGCGGTTCCGATTTCACCGGGATCACCGTCGCTGCGGAAGAGCTCATCCGCGCGCTCGAAGACCGTGTGCCGCAGCTGTCCAACCCCTCCGTCTCCTTCGACGTCACCCAGCCGCAATTGTCGGTGAGCATTGATCGTGACCTCGCTGCGGATCTCGGTCTCACGCCGGAAAACGTCGCGCTCGCCCTGCAGACCATGCTGGACGGGCGCCGGGTCGGTGATGTCAGCGTGGCCGACCGCAGCATCGCGATCCGGATGCGCGGCCCCGACGACGTCATCCGCGATCCGGGCGATCTGGAAAACCTGTTCATCCGCGCCCGCGACAACCGGCTGGTGCCGCTCTCTTCGGTCGTCACGCTGGAGGAGGAGGCCGTGGCACCGACGCTCCAGCGCCAGGGGCAGATGCGCGCCGTGCCGATCAATGCCGGCCTGGAGCCGGGCTATGATCTGCGCCGCGCCATGACGGATGTGCGGGCGGTGGCCTCGGCGAGCCTGCCACAGGGGATCAACATCCAGTTTCTCGGTGAGGCGGCAACCCTCGATCAGACTTCGCGCGGCGTCGCGCTCACCTTCGTTTTCGCGCTGCTGATCGTGCTGCTGGTGCTGGCAGCCCAGTTCGAGAGCTTCATCAGTGCCGTGGTGATCATGATCACCGTGCCGTTCGGTCTCGGCGCGGCGCTCATCGCCATGGCGATGACGGGGGGGTCGCTGAATATCTACAGCCAGATCGGTCTGGTCATCCTGATCGGTCTCATGGCCAAGAACGGCATTCTCATCGTCGAATTCGCCAACCAGCTGCGTGATCGTGGCGCAGCTGTCGCAGATGCGGCGCGCGAGGCGGCGATCGTGCGTTTTCGGCCCGTGATGATGACCCTGCTCTCCACCGCGCTCGGCGGTGTGCCGCTGATCCTCTCCGAGGGGGCCGGCGCGGAAGCCCGCGAGGCGCTGGGTTACGTGGTGGTCGGCGGGCTGATCCTCTCCGTGCTGTTCACGCTGTTCCTGACACCGATCGCCTATGCGATGCTCGCGCGCTTCTCCAACCCCCGCGCCGCAGAGCAGCAGCGACTGGACAGGGAACTCACCCATGCGCGGGCGCTGGAAGAGGAGTTCGCCGACCAGGTCGCCCATGACGGAACGCTTTCGCAATCTCCGCGCGCGCCGGCAGAATAGTCGCCTTTTATGCAAATGCAGCGTATTCGTTCTGCATAGCGAAATAAATTGATTATCTTTGACGCGGTGCAGCAACAATTTATCCGCTACACCTGAAAATCCGTCTAGGCAGTGCCCTTTCACGCAGCTACAGTATATTCGCGGATGCGAATATGTCGCATGCCAAATCACGAGCATAACAACCTCTAGTTATGTGAACGGAGGAATCTTCATGACGGACAAAAAAGAACGGGGAATTCGCGAGCTCTACGAGCAGGATCCCGAACGCGCGGATGCACTCGTCTTCGGACGCGTTCCCGACTCGAACCGCCGCGGCTTTCTCAAGGGCGCTGGTCTGGCCGCGATGGGCGCAGCCGTAGGCTCGAGCATCCCCTTCAGCCAGAACATGCCGGCCGGGATGATTCCCGCAGCGCTTGCCGATTCGGTCGAGGATTTCCGCCTCGAGGGCAAGGACGGCGACATGACCGTGCTCAACGATCGCCCGGTCAATATGGAAACCCCGGCGCATATGCTGGATGACGACGTCACCCCGGCCGAGCGTTTCTTCGTGCGCAACAACGGCACGCTGCCGGACAAGATCGCGCTCTCCGACTGGAGCCTGAAGATCGACGGCGAGGTCGAGAACGAGCTGGAACTGAGCTATGACGATCTCGTCAATGATTTCGAGCATGTGACGCTCAGGCTGCAGCTGGAATGCGGTGGTAACGGGCGTTCGGCCTTCAACCCGTCGCCGCGTGGCAACCAATGGTCCGTCGGCGCCATCGGTAATGCCGAATGGACGGGTGTGCGCCTGTCCGACATCCTGCGGCGCGCGGGCCTCAAGCAGAGCGCCGTCTATACGGGGCATTACTCGTATGACGAGCACCTCTCGGGCAATCCCGAGCTCGACCCGATTTCGCGCGGTGGCCCGATCGACAAGATGATGGACCCGCACACCATCGTCGCCTTCAAGATGAATGGTGAGGATATTCCCGCCGCCCACGGATATCCCGTGCGCGTGGTCGTGCCCGGCTGGCCGGGTTCGGCTTCCCAGAAATGGCTGACCCGGATCTGGGTGCGCGACAGGGAGCATGACGGCTCCAAGATGACCGGCATGTCCTACCGTGTGCCCCGGACCCCGGTCGCGCCGGGCGATGAGGTTGCTGATTCGGACATGATGGTGATCCAGAGCATGCCCGTGAAGTCGATCATCAGCTTCCCCGAGACCATGACGGAAGTGCCGGCCGGGCGTCCGTTCGAGGTCCGCGGCCATGCCTGGGCCGGTGACGACTGGGTGACTGACATGGAGGTGTCGATCGATTACGGCGCCACATGGCAGCGCGCCGAAGTCATGCCCGCCCCGAACAAGTATTCGTGGCAGCGCTGGCGCGCCGATGTGAAGGCGCCGAGCGTGGGCTATTACGAAGTCTGGGCACGGGCGACCGATCAGAAGGGTCGGATGCAGCCCATGGTCGTGCCGGGTTGGAATCCGCGCGGCTATCTCAACAATTCCTGCCACCGCATCGGCGTCGTTGCGGTCTGATTGGAGTCGTCAATGAAGAAAACCCGTTACGGGATCCTGGGCGCCGCTGCGGCGGCGCTCATTTTCGCTTTCGCATCGGGCCCGGCCATGGCCCAGGACGAGGATTTCGGCGGCTTGCCACCGGGTGAGGGGCAGGAGCTGGTGTTCTATTCCTGCCAGGGCTGCCATTCGCTCGCCATCGTCGAGCGGTCCGACTTCTCCCGGCGCGTCTGGGATGAGGTGCTGGACTGGATGGTCGACAGCCAGGGCATGGCGCCGTTGCCGGACGACATGCGCGCCACCGTCATGGATTATCTCGTCGAGCATTACGGATACGAAGGCTGACGCCGAGAGGGATTCCCCTGCCTCTGCGCGGACCGCCGCTCACGATGTCGTGAGCGGCGGTTTTTGTATCGGATCGTGAGCCCGTTTCTGCATTCCCGCGCTGGACACGGGGAGGCCGACGCGAAATAACGTCGCCATGTTCCGTTTCATCCTGCGTCTCATCGGGTTCCTGCTGATCGCTGCCGGCTTCGTCGGCTTCGTGATCGACGGCGCGCGCTCCATCGCCGCCGGCGAGATCACCTACGCGCCGCTGGGGCAGATTCTGTTTCAGCTGATGCCGGGCCTGTTCCCCATGCTGGAACCGGCGGTCACGCGCCATATCCATCCGGCCATGTGGGATCCGGTCCTTCTGACCGTGCTGCTCTGGCCCGCCGCGCTCGTCGCCCTCGTGCTCGGTCTGCTGCTGCTCTGGCTCGGTCGCAAACCCGCCGAGCCGATCGGTTATTTGGCGGAGAAATAAACGCGCTTGATCAGGCCGCCTCCTCGCGGCGCGCGGCCCGCGTTGCCACAAACAGCGCCAGCGCCATCAAGCCCAGCCCCGCCAGAACCACCGCCATGGCAATATGCGCGTGGATCAGCGCCGCACCCAGTCCGATCCCGACAAAGGCGGCGAGGCCCATCTGGATGATGCCGAGCAGGGACGAGGCCGCGCCGGCGCGTTCGGGGAAGGGAGTGAGCGCGCTCGCCATGCATTGCGGCATGGTCAGCCCGACGCCGATCCCGTAAAGCGCCATCGGCAACACGACTTCGAGCGCCGAGCCGGTGCCGATCGCGGACAGGACGAGCATGCCCATACCCCCGCCAGCCAGGCAGAGCACGCCAATCCCGATCGTGCCGTCGAGGCCGCGCAGGCCGACGATTCGCTGCGCGATCAGCGTGCCGGCGATGAAGCCGATCACCACGAAGCCGAAGGAGAAGCCGTAGGCGAGCTCCGACAGGCCGTAGACCCCCTGAAGCACGAAACTCGACCCGGAAATGAAGGCAAAAAGGCCGGAATAGGTCAGCGCCGAGAGCCCGACATAGACCCGGTAGGTCGGATGGCGCAAAAGCTGTGCGAATCCGGTAAGGATCGCCTTCACCGAGAGCGGCGTGGTCTCGCGGCTGCGCAGGGTCTCGGGGAGATGGCGCAGCACGACGAAGGTGAGCGCGATGCCGGCGATCAGGATCGCAACGAAGACAGCGCGCCAGCCGAAGGCAACATGGATCACCCCTCCCAGAACCGGCGCGATCGCCGGCACCAGCCCCATGATCGTCCCCATGCGCGACAATTCCCGCCCTGCGCGCGGCCCCTCATAGAGATCGCGCACGATGGCGCGGGCCAGAACGATCGGAGCGGAGGCGCCGAGTGCCTGGACGAACCGCGCCAGCGTGAGCGTCTCGATATTCGGTGCCACGATGCAGGCCAGTGTCGCCACGAGAAACAGCCCCAGCCCGAAACCGAGCACGGGGCGGCGCCCGATCCGGTCGGAGAGCGGCCCGTAGAGGAATTGTCCGAGGGCGAAACCCAGCAGGAAGGCTGAGAGGGTGAGCTGCGCGCCGGCAATCGTGGTGCCCAGCCCCTCGGCGATGGCGGGAAGGGCAGGCAGATACATATCTGTCGAAAGCGGCCCGAGCGAGGTCAGCATTGCCAGCGTCGCTGTCATGGCGAGGGTGTCGGCGGAAAGCCGGAAGCGTGATCTGGCGGGTGGCGTCGCGGGTGTCATGCTCTCTGTCTAGCCGCTGGGCGAATGGCGGGAAAGCGCGTTGTGTCCGGTCTGACGCCGATCCCGCATGGGCAGGCGCGATGGGGGCGCATTTATCCGGGGGGTTGCCCCGGCCCATCCGATCAGGCAAGCGAATACGTGCAAGCATCTCAATGAAGAATATTTGGAAGAACCCCCTGGAAGAGCCCCTGGAAGACCCCCTGCCGCAAGGACAGGGGCATCGTCCTGGAAACCCGGATCGTCACGCATATCATGTCCCGACCGCCCCGCCCCGCCTTCACCCTCGCCGGTGCCCGCCTCGGCGCCCGCCTCGCCCTGCCGCTCCTGCCGGGTGCGATGGTCTTCGCCTCGGCCTTCGGCGCCGCAGCGGCGCAGAAGGGGCTGGAACTGTGGCAGACCATGGCCTTCTCCGCGACGGTCTTCGCCGGCGCCTCGCAGATGGTGGCGCTGGAGGTGTGGCAGGATCCATGGACGCTGACCGGGCTCCTCGTCGTGACGGTACTGGTGGCGACGGTGAATGCGCGCATGATCCTGATGGGCGCGGCGATCCAGCCTTACATGATCGGTGCCAGCCGGGGCCAGGTCGCTGCCGTGACCTTCGTCCTCGCCGATGCCAACTGGCTGATCGGCATGCGCTATCATGGCGAAGGCGGGCGCGATATCGGGGTGGTGCTCGGTGCCGGCATCGCGCTCTGGTGCGGCTGGCTGGCGGCGACCCTGCCGGGCTATCTCGCCGGCGCCGTGGTGCCTGATCCCGAGCG
>NZ_DATGCW010000147.1:0-13088 GCF_035311605.1 Saliniramus sp. | reverse complement strand
TCCCCGTTGCCCCCGTCGCCACTCATGCCGCCTGCCTCACAGATTGAGCCTGATCGCGACCGAACGCGCATGCCCCTCCAGCCCCTCCGATTCGCCGAGCGCGATGGCGGCGGGACCGAGCGCGCGCAGGGCCTCGGGGGTGCAGTGCAGGATCGAGGAGCGCTTCATGAAGTCTAGCACACCGAGGCCGGAGGAGAATCGCGCCGAGCGAGCCGTCGGCAGCACGTGGTTGGGGCCGCCCACATAATCGCCGATCGCCTCCGGCGTATGCGCGCCGAGGAAGATCGACCCGGCATTGTGCACGCCGGGCACCAGCGCCTCCGGGTCGCGGGTCTCGATCTCGAGATGCTCGGGTGCGATCCGGTTGACCAACGGCAGCGCGTCGGCGAGATCGGACACGAGGATGACCGCGCCGTAATCGTTCCAGCTCGCCCGCGCGATCTCCGCCCGCTTCATCGTGGCGAGATGGCGTTCCACCGCATTGCAGACCGCATCGGCGAGGGCGGCATCGTCGGTGACGAGGATGGATTGCGCGGCGGTGTCGTGCTCGGCCTGGGCGAGGAGATCAGCCGCGACCCAGTCCGGATTGGCGCTCTCGTCGGCCATGATCAGCACTTCCGAGGGGCCGGCGATCATGTCGATCCCGACCTGGCCAAAGACCCGGCGCTTGGCGGCGGCGACATAGGCATTGCCCGGCCCGACGATCTTGGCCACTGGCGCGATCGTCTGCGTCCCGTAGGCGAGCGCCGCCACGGCCTGGGCGCCGCCGATGCGGTAGATCTCGTCGACGCCTGCGATCTGCGCCGCGACCAGCACGAGCGGATTGATCGCGCCGTCGGGTGTCGGCGAGACCATGACGATGCGCTCGACCCCCGCCACCCGCGCCGGCGCGGCGTTCATCAGGACGGAGGAGGGATAGCTCGCCGTGCCGCCGGGCACATACAGCCCCACCGCCTCGATCGCCGACCAGCGCCAGCCCATGGTGACGCCGAGATCGTCGGTCGTGCGCTGATCAGCGGGCTTTTGCGTCTCGTGGAAACGCACGATGCGCTGATGCGCCAGTTCCAGCGCCTCCAGCGTCTTCGCATCGCAGGCCGCGCGCGCCTGTTCGATTTCCGCGTCACTCACCCGCAGGCTCTGCGGCGTCAGGTCAAGCCGGTCGAAGCGGGAGGTGCATTCGATCACCGCTTCATCGCCACGCGCCACCACATCCGAGATGATGGCCCGGACGGTATCGTCGACTTCCTCGGAGATTTCACGCTTGGTGCCGAGGAAGGCGGCGAAGGCCGCATCGAAATCTTCCTGGCGCGTATCGAGCCGCAACGGCATTAATCTTCTTCCCCGGTTTCGATCGGCGGCGGCGGATCCGCCTCCCAGACAGGGCCCATATCACGCATCTGCGCCTCGATGCACTCGACTTCGAGCCGCAGGGCGCGATCATCGGCGAAGAACAGGATGACTGCGCCCGACGGGGCGTCTCCCGGCTCGAAGCCGATGGCGATGAGTTCGAGTGCCGTTTCGCGGATGCGCGGGTCGAGATTGCGCATCTGCGCGCCGAGGACCCGCTCGAAATGCAGCCCGGTGAGTCGGCGGCGGCGCGGAGTTTCCGGCGCATGCTCCCACTCGTAGCGTCCGAGGCACAAGGCGAAACGACTTTCATTCGGCAGATAGGCCAGATCCGACACACGCAGCTGCGCATGCTGCAGATGCGCCGAGATCACCGCGAGGTCGTCGCTGTCGAGAGCGAGCAGCTTCAGCGGGTCGCTGACACTTGCCGCCGGGTTTTCGTTCTGCTGCTGCTCGTCCATGGCTCGCCGATCCTTGTCGCGCACGGTTTTTCGTAACCGCCCCCGCTCACCCTTGCAAGCATGAGGCCTTGCCATCATGCACTGGCATGCGCAAAACAACGCGGGTCGGTGGCGATGGATGCGCCGATCGCAACGGATTCACGGGATGCTCAGAAAGATCGCCTCAGTCGGCAGCTGGACGATGGTCTCGCGGATCACGGGTTTCGCGCGCGATGTCGTCATGGCGGGGATCATGGGCGTCGGACCGGTGGCCGACGCGTTCGTCATCGCGCTGCGCCTGCCCAACCATTTCCGCACGATTTTCGGCGAAGGCGCCTTCAACGCCGCCTTCATTCCCACCTATGCCCAGACCCGCGAGAAGAACGGCAACGAGGCCGGCCACCTCTTCGCGAGCCGCATCTGGACCCTGCTTCTGGCCATCCAGATCGTCCTGCTCGCGCTGGCGCTGGCCTTCATGCCCTGGCTCGTCTCGGCCCTCGCGCCGGGTGTGGTGGGTGACGATCAACGCTTCGATCTCACCGTGACGCTGACGCGCATCACGTTTCCCTATCTGCTCTTCGTCACGCTGGTGACGATGCTCTCGGCCCTTCTGAATGCGCACGACCGTTTCGCCGCAGCCGCTGCGGCGCCGATCCTGCTCAATGGCTCGCTGATCGCCGCACTCGCCCTCGCCTTCCTCTTCCCCACCGCCGGCCATGCGGCGGCCTGGGGCGTGGCGCTGGCGGGGGTGTTCGAATTGCTACTCGTCTGGGGGGCGGCACGCCGCGCCGGCCTCGCCCCGCGCCTCGCGATGCCGCGCCCTGACAAGGCGGTGAAGCATTTCTTCAAGACCTTCGGCCCCGCCGTAATCGGCTCCGCCGGCGTGCAGATCGCGATGTTTGCTGATACCATCATCGCTTCACTGATGCCCGTCGGCGCTGTCTCGGCTTTGTATTACGCCGATCGCCTCTATCAGCTCCCCGTCGGCGTGATCGGCATCGCGGCGGGCACCGTGCTGCTCCCCGAGATGAGCCGCCGCATCGCCGAGGCCGATATCGCGGGCGCGCATCGCGCGCAAAACCAGGCAGCGGCGATCATCCTCGCGCTCGCCCTGCCCTGCACCGTGGCCTTCGTGATGATTCCGGATCTGATCATGCTGGCCTTGTTCGGACGCGGCGCCTTCACCGCGCAGGATGCGGCGGCCTCCGGTGCGATCCTCGCCGCCTATGCGCTCGCCCTGCCCGCCGTGGTGCTGATGCGCTCGGCACTGTCGAGCTTCTATGCGCGCTCGGACACGGTAACGCCCTTGAAGATCTCGCTCACGGCGGTCGCGGTGAACATCGCCTTCAAGATCGTGCTGACGGACCCGTTCGGCGTCGTCGGCCTCGCGCTCGCCACCGCGATCGGCGCCTGGGTCAATCTCGGCCTGCTGCTCGTCGTCGCGCAGCGCCGCAGCTGGAGCGCGCCGAACGCACTGCTGGGCAAGAGTTTGATGATCGCGCTCGCCGGCTGCCTGATGCTGGCCGCCCTCGTCGCCAGCCTGCAAGCCCCCGCCCTCGCCTTTGCCAGGCGTCATTTCGAGGCTCTGGCCGCTGAGGGAACCCTCGCGATTCTCGCCGTGAGCGGCGGGCTGGTCTACGGCATCGTGCTGCTTGCCGGCCTGCGCGTGACCGGCATTGCGCTGCGACCCCTGCGCCGAAATTCCGACCGCGCCGAAGCGCCGGGCCGGGATATCACGGGTGCCGATTGACGTTATTGGCCTGTCGCCGTCAGTTGCTCTGCGGTTCTTCGCTCGGTGTCCCGTCGGGTGACACTGCCGTGCCGCTGCCAAGGCCCGGAATATCCTCGAGCCGTGCAAATTTCGGTGCCTGCTCGATTGCTGCGGAATTGAGGGTGAGGATCACGTCCGAGACAGGATCGTTGAATGAAGCGCCGCGCGCGCCGACGGAGCCGGTCTCCTCGACATCGCGACCAATGGCCATGGCCGAGACGGGTATGCCGATCTCGCGATCACGGATTCCCAGAAGACCGCCGACTGAGACCGTGATTCCGACGAGCCTGCGATTCTGGTCGATGATGATATCGGCGACCGGCCCGATCGTATCGCCGTCGGCGCTCACGACATCGGCCCCGATCAGGTTGTTGGCAAGCACGTGCCCCGGCGTCTGCGCCACGATGAAATCCCCCTGCATCTGCAGATCGGCCGGTGCCGTTTCGGCAGCAGAGGATGATGTCTGCGCGACGATCGGGGAGGCCATCACGACAGCCACGAGGACACCACCCCCGGCGATCAGCGGCGCCAGACGGCTATATCGGTTCGCATTGGCTTGGGGTGAAAACCGCATGACCATGCCTTTCTTCGACTGTGCCCCCCCGGATGCGAAACGCCGCCGGACAGGGTGCGTTCCATCAGGTTGCGCAGCAAACCGGCGCCTGCGCGCAGATGACACGGATCAAAGACGGGGCGAACGGGTTAGTTCAGAATTCCATCACTCACTAATTTGAGTGATGGAAAACCAGCTTCCGATGATGAAGCCCGCAAAGGAGAAAGCCATGAAGAAAACATTCGCAGCCATGGCCGTCGCAGCCGCCATGTCCGTCTCCGCTCTCGCCGTATCGACTCCCGCCACGGCCGAAGAGGATGTCGATCTCGTCACGATCCTCACGGCACCCGATGCACAGACGCAATTGATGTCGATGGTTCTGACCCTGCAATCGATTCAGGCCGGCGCTTCGGCGCATATTCTGCTCTGCGGCCCCGCCGCCGACATGGCGCTGCAGGACGCACCCGAATCCGCCACCGCGCCGCAAGAGCCGCGCGGCATGAGCCCGCAGGGTCTGATGCGCACGATCATGGACCAGACCGGTACACAGGTCGAAGTCTGCGCCATCTATCTGCCCAACAAGGGCGTCGGACCTGATGCGCTGATCGAGGGCGTCACGGCGGCAGACCCCGCCGAGATGGGCCGCCGCCTCGTCGCGCCGAACGCCCGGCTCATGAGCTTCTGATCGCCGTCGAGCATTCGTCTCACGGGCGTTCGCGTACGCCCGTGAGACAAGAACCTTGCGCGCACGAAATCGCGCCTGCGCATTGCTGCATGGAACCGTCTCCGCCGCCGTGGATTGGTTGCGCGCCATTTCACGAAAGGGGTGACTCATGCAGGCAAGGCCGCAAAAGCTGCATTCCCGAAATCGCCCCCTTGATCCGCGAGCAGAACCGCGAGGAGCGTTTCGCAGCGCGATGGCGAAGGCGGATTACACAGTGGAGACTGCGGTTGAGGGGCTGGCCAATCCGTGGTCGATGGTCTTCGTACCCGACAGCCGCATGATGCTGGTCTCGGAGCGCCCGGGTGCCCTCCGGCTGATCGATCGCGACAGCGGCGAAATGCACGCGGTTTCCCGCGTGCCAGAGGTTCATGCCGAGGGCCAGGTGGGCTGCTTGACCTCGCCCTGCATGCGGATTGTCCGGAGGAGTCCTGACTTTACAATGAGCTTCTCGGGGGCTGATGCGCGCGGCCGCTCGACCACCTATGTCGGACGCGCGCGGTTTGATGCCAAGGAACGCTCCCTCAGCGATGTCGAGGTGCTGCATATGGTCGAGCCGCTCGTCAACAGCAACGCCCATTATGACTCGCGCCTCGCCTTCGACGATGACGGCTACATCTATGTCATCGTGGATGGTTCCAGTGCCCCCTTGGCGCGGCTGCGGCCAGAATGAGGCAAGCCGCCGGGCTTTCGCAAGGAACCGGCTCGAGGAAGCGGTTCCTCTTCCGCAGAATTTTGTGCCGGTCTTCGGATCAGCCAATATCCGTCATGCAGTACCGGGTCGGCAAGCGCAGGCAGGACTGCGTGACGGCGCTGGTTGATGACGGGGAAGCGCGGCGGGGCCGGGTTTTGCAGGCAGCCCCTCCCCGCGATCCGTTCAAAATCGGCATGACCGGGTTCGTGAACGGGCGCATCAAGCGTGTGCGCGTGTGAAGCGTCCCGCTCATTCCTTCGCGAAGGGGCGCAACCGCAGACGGGTTCGGTGCCCCTGGGCGCCGAGCCGTTCACCCGTGGCATCCTGCCCGCGATGATAGAGCTTCTGCCAGCCGGCCTTCGTGGCATCGCTGTCGGGGTGGTTGAGATCGCGGTTGAAGGCCCCCGGCTCTGCGACCATTCGCGATGTCGCCGCGCGAGATCGGGAGCTGCCGAGAGCGGCAGAATTGTCGGCGTTACCTCTTCCAGAACGCCCCGCTGCACCGGATAGATATGGCAGAACGGCTCGCCGGCGGCGAAACCGACGCGCTGGGCGCTGCGGGTAAAGCGCCAGTTCATGGTAAAGCTGAACGGCGCCCAATCGGTTTCGACGACGCCCGATAGCGGCGCGATCGCATCCTTCGGGGCGTTGGTCGGCCCGCTCACCATCAGATCCCAGCCCGGTTCGGTGCGGAAGATCACCGGCACATGGAAGGTGAGAACGCCGTGCCCGAAATGCGAGATCGCCGCCGGTGGCTGCCCGGGCACACCGATGACGCGGAACGCGTCGAGCCCGTCACCCCCGTCCCAGACCGCATGCGTCTCGTGCGGACACAGCAACTCCCAGCCATGCGCATTGGCAATGGCGAGCGGCAGGCAGCGATAGGCGAAACGCGCATGCGTCGCGTCCATCCATTGCCGCTCGACGGGTGCGGGGCGCAGTTCCCCCGCGCCCCGCTCCTGCAGGCATTGTCCGGCCTCAGCGGGAAATCCGCAAGGCATTGATCCGATTGCCGATATGGCGAAATGCATCAACGAGAGCCTGTTGTGAATCGGCCCGTTAGACATGCCGGTTCGGTGTCGTTGCGCATTGCTGGAGCAAGGCCTCGACATTGGATGCGTCGGTTTAGCCCTGCGGATCGAACAGCACTGTGTAGGGTTCGATATCGCGTCCCTTGATCCGCTCGCAGACCTCGGTGGTACGCTGGTCGAGCGTATTCATGATCTGGTTGCGGTTGCGGGTGCCGAAACGCTGGCGCGCGACACATCCGGTACCCGCGTGATCCGAGCGGTTCCAATGGTTGTTCTGCGAAACGAAATCGTTGAAGCCATCCGTCATCAGGATCACGATCTTGCGATGCCCCGGCGCATAGGGCCGCGCCTGCGGCACGAAATCCTGGGACTGCATGCGCCAGGCCCAGACGAGGCCGATGGCGATATTGGTGCCCGACAAGCCGCAGGACATGAAGCCCTCCGCCGCATCGATCAGCGTGGCCCGATCCCCGTCAAAGGCACGATCGGATCCGGGCAGGCTTTCGGCACAGCCTTTCCACGGCACATCCATCGCGTTGAACAGATGGAAATGGTTGGCGCGCGGCACACGGCGGTCGCAATCGACCGGGGTCGCGTTCGTCAGCGTGCCGTAGGGCCAGGAACCGGGGGCCTGCGCTTCGCCTGCTCCGAATATCCCGGCGAGGAAACCGGCGAAGCCGCGGCCCGCGTCGGCCCCGTCCGTCGCAACAGCAGTCTCTGCTCCCACGGGTGCGGGAGGCGCTGGCGGCGCCATGGCGAAGACCGGCGCGTCATCCATCACCGGTGCACGCTGCCCCAGGTCCGGATGCGGCGCCATGGCGAAGGCGGCGGCGGCGGCGGCGAATAACAGCGATTGTCACGTATCCGCACGCCCGCGAAATTCTCCCCGTGATGCCGCGCTTGGCCGGACACATCCATCCAGCGCATATGATCAGGGTGACCAGAGACATTCACTGTCGTAACGTAAGGGACGAGCGAGACGCGGAGATTGTCGGTATTGCGCCCGGTCGGCTTGAGTTAGTCGATGAGATCTCGCGTGGCCTCGCGCACGGCGGGGACATGGCTGCGCATCGAGCCGGTCACGTCCAGCGCCACGGCGATTTCGGCCGAATCCACCGCCGCCATGGCCTCTGCGAAGATGGAGCCGCTCATGGTCTCCTTGCCGAGCATCCGCGTGAGCGTGGTGGGCAAAACGTAATCCATCTCGATACGCGCGCCGCGCCACTCCTGCATGAAGATGATGCTCACCTGTGCGAAATCGACCATGCGCGGCAGGCGCTCCATGATGCGGCTCTGCAGATCGGCCCGGATTTCATCCTGGGTCACGTTCGGGTCGGACATGCGCTGGGCCGCGGCGAGCGCAGCGGCATCGACGAGGCGCTGCGCTTCGACCCTGGCACCGGTCGACCGTCCGTAATCGACTGCCGCACCGGCTATTCCCACGAGCGGAGGCTTTGGCATGCGCCATATTCTCGCGACTTGCCTTACGCAACTGATCCATGGGCACCTCACGAGCGTGAGACCGGTTTTCCGGTCTTAATTCGTATCGGATTTGCAAATGGGTCGATCGCAAGCAGCGCAGCGACACTTCCTCTTGGAATTCTACAAATTCAAAATAAATACTTTCTCGATTCGGTATTCGTAGAAATTCGGGACCACAAAAAATTAAAAGCAGTTACGTCTATGCAATTTTTAATTGCTGAAAGATTTACTGGCCACGCTTTGCGGGAGCTGAGCGCTGGCAATTCGGACATGATTTCCGATCCGGATGATGCTAAAGCCCGCCCCGGCTCGTTCAGTCGGCAAAGTATCGGGGCGCACAGGTGGCGAAGAGCACGCTCGACAAGGATCTCGGCAAGGTCGACACGCTGGAGACGGCGACCGCGTCACTTTCACGTGCGATGGCGATGCCGGGCCTGCTGCTCGTCTTCTTTATCGGCGCGATCACCCTGGCGAGCCTGTTCGTGGTCGAGGGGCCGCTGAGTTGGTTCGTCATTGTGGCAGCGGTGATCGCGGCCTATATGGCACTTAATGTCGGCGCCAATGACGTGGCCAACAATATGGGTCCGGCAGTTGGCAGCCGCGCCCTCTCGCTCGGCGGCGCCCTCGTCATAGCCGCTTTCTGCGAGGCCGCTGGCGCCATCCTCGCAGGGGGTGACGTGGTCAACACGGTTTCGCGCGATCTCCTGCGTCCGGATGATGCGATGCCGGCGCTGCAATTCATCCTGGTCATGCTTTCGGCTTTCCTCGCCGCGGCGATGTGGATCAACCTCGCGACCTATTTCAGCGCCCCGGTCTCGACCACGCATTCCGTGGTGGGTGGTGTGGTGGGAGCCGGGATCGCGGCGGCGGGATTCTGGGTGGTGCACTGGCCGATGATTGGCGCAATCGTGGCGAGCTGGGTGATCTCACCCGGCCTCGGCGGACTGATCGCTGCGGCGTTGCTCGGCTTCGTCAAATGGTCGATCCTGTCCCGTGATGATCGCGTTGCGGCGGCACAGCGCTGGGTTCCAGTGATGGTCGGGCTGATGACCGGCGTTTTCGCCATGTATCTGGCCAATAAAGGCTTCTCCCGCATCTGGAACCCCTCCGCGCTGACCGTCCTGGCGCTCGGCCTGATCTTCTTCCTGATCGGTTGGGGCATGTCACGGCCATGGGTGGCCGAGCGTGCCAGGCATATCGAGAACCGTCGCAAGCACATCGCCAACCTCTTCACCGTGCCGCTGATCTTCGCCGCCGCCCTGCTCTCCTTCGCCCATGGCGCCAACGATGTCGCCAACGCCGTCGGGCCGCTCGCGGCCATCGTCGCCGCCGCAGAGACGGGATCTTCGGAAGTCGGGCGCGTCGCCCTGCCGCTCTGGGTTCTGGTGATCGGCGCGATCGGCATTGCCGTCGGCCTCGCCCTGTTCGGGCCGCGACTGATCCGGATGGTGGGTGAGAAGATTACCAGGATGGACGCGATCCGCGCCTATTGCGTCGCGCTCGCCGCCGCAATCACGGTGCTGATCGCCTCGGGACTTGGCCTGCCGGTCTCCTCGACGCATATCGCCGTGGGCGCGATCTTCGGCGTCGGCTTCCTGCGAGAGGCCCTGATGAACAAGGGCGTGCCCAACCCGGCCGTGCAGCCGACCTCGCTCTTCCTGAGGGTCGACAAGCTCAGCAAGACACCCGAGGACGCCATTGCCAGGGCGCAGAAGCGCGAGCGCCGGCAACTGGTACGGCGCAGGCACGCGCTGGGTATCGTCACGGCATGGATCGTAACGGTTCCGGCGGCTGCCACGCTGGCGGGGCTGCTCTATCTCCTGATGAGTGCCTTCGCCGATTTCTGATAGAAACGCGAGCCTTTCAGGCGGTCGCCTCGCGCTTGCGCAAATGCGCATGCAGGTTCCTCGTGACCTCGACGAGTCGCGGCTCCGACAGAAGACGGCGCGCCTCCGGCAGCAGGGCCCAATGGCGATGGCGCTGGCGCGACTCCTTCCACGGATCGAGCTGCCGGGTCACTTCGAGCGGGTAGAGCGCCACGCGCAGGGGCGTTCGGGTCATGCCCTTGACCTTGACCGTGTCGTAACTGCCGAACGGCTCAGGCCAGACTTCGCCTTCGACACCCGCCTCCTCGAACGCTTCGCAGGCAGCGCTTTCGGCCGCTGTCATGCCATCGATAATGGCGCCCTTCGGGTAGATCCAGCGTCCGGTACGACGTGATGTGACCAAAAGGAAGGCCACATGACCATCAACGATACGATAGGGGATCGCGCCGACCTGGATCACCGGGTCGACCCCATCGGCATGACGGGCACGGCGCATCAGGGATGACAGCAAGGCGCACTCCTGCAATTGCGCGGAAGAATCTTCAGCAGCAATTAGCAGCTGCGCGCCTGCTGTACAATCGCATGGCGCCGGCTGCGCGGCGCATCAGCTGCGTGTGCTGCGCCGCTTGCGCCGTTGCTGGCCGAGGCCCATTTCCTTGGCGAGCTCGGAGCGCGCCCGGGCATAGTTCGGTGCGACCATGGGATAATCTGCCGAAAGCCCCCACTTCTCCCGATACTCCTCGGGAGTCATGTCGTACTGCGTACGCAGATGACGCTTGAGCGACTTGAACTGTTTGCCGTCTTCAAGACAGATGATGTAATCCGGCGTCACGGAACGCTTGATCGGCACAGCCGGCTTGGGCGGCTCCGCAGGCGGCTCCGCGGCCTTCCCGGCAAGGCCGGCGAGGGCGCCGTGGATATCGGCGATCAGGCCTGGCAGATCGGCACTTGGAACCGGATTGTGGCTGACATAGGCCGAGACGATATCGGCGGTCAGGTCGATGAATTCAGCGCGATTGTCTTCGCTCATTGCAGTTGCGATTCCCTGGGTTTTTGTGAATGGAGGCCTCGCGAACCGGTTTCTTCCTGAATATCTTTTTTTTGTGGCACAGGCCATCCTGCGCGGGTACAGCGGAACAGCTTGTTATATTGCCGGTATCGAACATAACATTCTCAGGCTTAGTCAATGATCGCCAAGATTGCAAGAAGCAATTAAAGGTATTTATCCGATGCTCTCCTTCGAAATGTACCCTATGGCCGAATCGTCGACGGCGTCCCATATTTCGCATAGAAAGTGATCGGATGCCGTCTGCGGCACCCCTTGGGATGGAGTAAAAGCATGAGTGACGTTTCCGCTCGGGAGAAAATCGTCAAGAGCGATGAAGAATGGCGCGAGCAACTCACGCCGGAGCAATTTCAGGTTACCCGCAAGGAAGCGACGGAACCTGCCTTTTCCGGACCGCATTGGGACGAGAAGCGCGACGGCCTCTATCGCTGCATATGTTGCGGCAATGCGTTGTTTCGATCAGAGACCAAATTCGATTCCGGCACCGGCTGGCCGAGCTTCTATGAACCGGTCGCCCGGGACGCGATCGGCGAGCGTGTGGATCGGTCCTGGTTCATGCGCCGCACCGAGACCCACTGCGCACGCTGCGAAGCGCATCTCGGGCATGTCTTTAATGACGGCCCGCGCCCGACGGGTCTTCGCTACTGCATGAACGGCCATGCACTCGATTTCATCCCGGACGAAGAATGAGCATCAAACTGGCGCAGGCCGAGCCTCCCGTTGCGGAGCGCCGCGAACAGGTGACGCATGCGCATGGCATCGCGCTTCACGACGATTACGCCTGGCTGCGCGCCGGGAACTGGCGCGAAGTGCTCGACGATCCCGCCACCCTGCCCGTCCCGATTCGCACGCACCTCGAAGCGGAGAACGCTTATACCGAGAGCGTCACCGCACCGCTGGCGGCCCTTCGCGAGACCTTGCGCGCGGAGATGCGCAGCCGGATCAGGGAGGATGATTCCTCCGTCCCGGCGCCTCACGGCGCCTTCGCCTATTTCCGGCGCTATCGCGAGGGCGGCGAGCACCCGCTCTTCTGCCGCGCACCGCGCGATGGCAGCGAGGAGACACTGCTGCTCGATGGTGATGCGCTAGCCGAAGGCCATGCCTATTTCGCCTTCGGGGGCGTCGATCACAGCCCTGATCACCGGCTGATCGCCTGGTCGAGCGATACGGAAGGCTCGGAGAGCTACACGATCCGTATCCGCGATGCGCAGACCGGGATCGATCACGACGATACCGTAACCGAAGCTGCCGGCGATCTCGTCTGGGCGCGCGACGGCAAGAGCTTCTTCTATGTGGAGCGCGACGACAATCACCGCCCTGTCCGCGTCAAGCACCACGTACTCGGCACGCCGGAAAGCGCCGACGCCCTCGTCTACGAGGAGCCGGAACCCGGCTGGTTCGTCTCCCTCGACGAAACCCGCTCCGGGCGCTTCGCCGTCATCGGCATCGCCGATCACCAGACGAGCGAGGCGCGGCTGATCGACCTGGAGGCGCCTGATGCGCCCCCGCGCCTCGTCGCGGCCCGTGAGACGGGCATGCTCTATGATGTCGAGCATCACCTTGAGCGGGAGCGCCTCGTCATCACCACGAATGCCGGTGGCGCCGAGGATTTTTGCATCGTCACCGCGCCGCTCGCCACGCCGGAGCGTGCGCATTGGCGCGATCTGGTGGCGCACCGCAAGGGCGTGATGATCACCTCCGCCCTCCCCTTCGCCCGCCATCTCGCAAGGCTCGAGCGCGAGGATGCCAATCCGCGCATCGTCATCCGGGAATGGGAGAGCGGCGAGGAACACATCATCGCCTTCGACGAGGAGGCGTTTTCTCTGTCGATCCAGCCGGGCTTCGAGTACGACACCGACATTCTGCGCTTCGGCTATTCCTCGCTGACGACGCCCTCCCAGGTCTGGGATTACCACATGGCGTCGCGCGCGCGCCTTCTGCGCAAGACCCAGGACGTGCCGAGCGGGCACGATCCCGACGACTACGTCACGCGGCGTATCTTCGCGCAGGGCCCCGATGGCGCGCAGGTCCCGATTTCGCTGATCCATCGCCGCAATGCGCTCGATACCGGCCCCGCGCCCTGTCTGCTCTACGGGTATGGCGCCTACGGCATTGCCATGCCGGCAAGCTTTCGTACCAGCATCCTCTCGCTGGTCG
>NZ_DATGCW010000146.1:0-4271 GCF_035311605.1 Saliniramus sp. | reverse complement strand
GACAGGCTCGACCAGGCCATCGCCGAGAGCTTCGAGGCCCAGGGCGCCGATGCGTGGTATCAGAACGATCCGGCCCATTATCTGGCGCCGCTCGGCTATGACCCGGCGGAGTACGAGAGGGTCGATGACATTCTCGACGTCTGGTTCGATTCGGGCTCCACGCATTCCTTCAACATGGAAACGCGCCCCGATCTCGCGGTGAACCGCATCGTCGATGGCGGGCGCGACCAGGTGATGTACCTGGAAGGCTCCGACCAGCATCGCGGCTGGTTCCAGCATTCCCTGCTCGAGGCCTGCGGCACGCGCGGGCGCGCGCCCTTCGACATCGTCCTGACCCACGGTTTCGTCCTCGACGAGAAGGGGATGAAGATGTCGAAATCCATGGGCAATGTCGTCGCGCCGCAGGACGTGATCAAGGATTCGGGCGCCGATATCCTGCGCCTGTGGGTGGCAGCCTCCGATTACGCGGATGATCTGCGCATAGGCAAGGAAATCCTCAAGACCTTCGTCGAGACCTACCGCAAGCTGCGCAACACCATCCGCTGGATGCTGGGCTCGCTGCATCATTACAAGCCCGAAGAGGCGGTCGATCCGGCGCAGATGCCCGAGCTCGAGCGCTTCGTGCTGCATCGTCTGGCCGAGCTCGACGAGGCGATCCGCGAGGCCTATCGCCGGTTCGACTACAAGCGCGTGATCTTCCTGCTCAACGGCTTCATGACGAGCGATCTCTCCGCTTTCTATTTCGATGTGCGCAAGGACACGCTCTATTGCGATCCGCCCTCCAGCCTCGCCCGCAAGAGCGCGCTGACGGTAATCGACCGCTGCTTCGATTGCGTGGTGACCTGGATCGCGCCGATCCTGTGCTTCACCGCCGAGGAAGCCTGGCTGACGCGCCATCCGGACGCGCTCTCGGTGCATCTCGAAACCTTCCCCGAGGTACCCGCCGGCTGGCGCGATGCCGCGCTCGCGGAACGCTGGGCCAAGGTGCGCCGGGTGCGCCGGGTGGTGACCGGATCGCTCGAAATCGAGCGCAATGCCAAGAACATCCGCTCCAACCTCGACGCGGCACCGATCGTCCACGTCACCGATCCGGAGCTGCTGGCGGCGGTGGAAGGGTTGAACCTGGCCGATATCTGCATCACCTCCGATCTCACCCTGCGTTCCGACGAGGGGCCGGCGGATGCTTATCGCTGGGAGGACGTGCCCGGCGTTGCCGTGGTCTTCGCGCGGGCACAGGGCACCAAATGCGCCCGCTCCTGGAAGATCGCGCCGGATGTCGGCTCCGACCCGGATTATCCAGACGTCACCCCCCGCGACGCGCAGGCGCTGCGGGAGCTGAAGGCGATGGGGGCGTGAGGGGATAGGCGCGAATACGCAGGACGGGCGGGCCGCAGCAATGGCGGACGATCCCGCCCGTTCATGCGCCTGCGGTCTGATGCATCCTGTCTGATCACAGGCGTCGGGGCGAATTGTCCCGTCCCGACGCTGCTCATGGCGGGCCTCATCGCGATGCCGGGGCTCATGCCGGATGGGCGCGTGATGCTCCGTATTTCCGCGATTGCACAAACCGCTGCGCTCCTATAAATCGTCTTTCGACGATTGACGAATTACGGCTGCACGGAGCGCCTCTGCCATGACCCTGCCAGCAATTGAGGCCGGCGCGCTCGCCGCGCTCGCCGCTCAGGATGCGGACAACACTCGCATCGCCGCGATCGCCAAGGCGCTGGGGCATCCGGCGCGGGTGCGCATCGTCAAGCTGCTTCTGGCCAAGCGTTCCTGTATCGGCTGCGACATCGTCGAGGATGTCGGGCTGGCGCAATCCACCGTCTCCGAGCATCTGCGCATCCTCAAGGCAGCCGGCATCATCTCCGGCGAGATCGAGCGCCCGCGCATCTGCTATTCGCTTGTGCCGGGAAGCCTCGACCCGCTGGCGGATTTTCTCGATGCCTTGGTTGCCCCGGATGAACCGGCGCATGACGCGGACACTCACGCTCCCGCCTCTGACCCCCGCTAAGAAAGCCCTGCACGATGTCGCTTTTCGAACGCTATCTCTCCGTCTGGGTCGCGCTCTGCCTGGTCGCCGGGCTCGCGCTGGGCGCAATCATTCCCGGCGTGTTCGATGCGCTGGCCGCTCTCGAATACGCCTCGATCAACTTCGTCGTGGCGGTGCTGATCTGGGCCATGGTCTATCCGATGATGGTGGCGGTGGATCTCTCGTCGCTGGCGCGGGTGCATGAGCGGCCCAAGGGGCTCGTCATCACTCTGACCGTGAACTGGCTGTTCAAGCCGTTCACCATGGCGGCTCTGGGGGTGCTGTTCTTCGAATTCGTCTTCGCCCCCTTCATCGAGCCGGGCACGGCGGGGCAGTATATCGCCGGCATGATCCTGCTCGGTGCGGCTCCCTGCACCGCCATGGTCTTCGTCTGGTCGACGCTGACGAAGGGTGATCCGAACTACACGCTCGCGCAGGTCTCGCTCAACGACGCGATCATGATATTCGCCTATGCGCCGATCGTGGCGCTGCTGCTCGGCGTTACCGATATCAGCGTGCCGTGGGACACGCTGATCCTCACGGTCGTGCTCTATATCGTGGTGCCGCTCACCGCCGGCGTGCTGACGCGGCTGCATCTCACGCGCGGCGCGCGCTCACCCGCCGAGGCCGAGGCGGCGGTGGCGCGGTTTACCGCCGGGGTGAAGCCGTTCTCCATCATCGGGCTTCTGGCCACGGTGGTGCTGCTCTTCGGATTCCAGGGCGAGGTAATCCTCACTCAGCCCCTGGTCATCGTGATGATCGCGATCCCGCTGCTGATCCAGTCCTACGGCATTTTCGCCGTGGCCTATTGGGCTGCCAAGGCCTGGGGCGTCCCGCACAAGGTGGCGGCGCCCTGTGCCATGATCGGCACGTCGAATTTCTTCGAGCTCGCCGTCGCGGTGGCGATCGGCCTGTTCGGCCTCAATTCCATCGCCGCGCTCGTGACCGTGGTCGGCGTGCTGGTGGAGGTGCCGGTGATGCTCTCCCTCGTCGCCTTCGCCAATCGCACCCGCCACTGGTTCCCGCTGGACGAAGCGCCCATCCGCGCATCGCGCAAGCAGGAACAGAGCGAGCCTTGACGCGATTTGCGCCCCGGAGAAAGCCTTGCGCGCGGAATCGTTGCGTGGATAAGAACCGCCCGGCTCATCCCCGCGCATCATCGCAGATCGTCACCTGCGTCTGCCATTCGGCGCTAAGCCGTGTGATCCGATCCGGTGGCGGCGCATCCGTGATGAACCGGTCGATATCGGCCAGGGAGGCGATTCGCACCGGCGCGCTGCGGGTGAATTTCGAACAATCCGCCGCGAGCCAGGCCTCGCGCGCCTGACGGATGATCGCCTGGCTGATGCGTACCTCGCGCACGTCGAAATCCAGCAGGTCGCCGTCTTCGTCCAGGGCGGAGGTGCCGATCACGGCGATATCGACCTTGAAGTGACGCAGCATGTCGAGCGCGATGTCGCCGACGAGACCGGCATCGGCGCGGCGCAGGACGCCGCCGGCGACGATCACCTCGATCCCGTCATTGGCTGCGAGGATGTTGGCCACGTTGAGATTGTTGGTCACCACCATGAGATCACGGTGACCGCGCAGCGCCCGCGCCACCGCCTCGGTTGTTGTGCCGATGTTCAGAAAAAGCGACGCGCCGCGCGGGATATCGTGGGCAATCCGCGCCGCGATGCACTCCTTGGCTGGTGCGTTGAGAATGCGGCGGTCTTCGTAGCCGATATTGCTCACGCCGGATGGCAGCACCGCACCGCCATGCACGCGCTCGAGCCGGCCGGCATCGCACAGATCAGTCAGATCCCGCCGGATCGTCTGCAGCGTGACACCGAAATGCGTGGCGAGATCCTCCACGGTGACGCGCCCGCTTTCGCGGGCAATCGCCAGGATTTCAGCGTGGCGGAAGGTCTGGGCCATACACTCCCCGGAATCGAATGGTTGGGCGTTCGTTTACGTTCCTTCTTGGGTGAAATCACAACGGCTGTCCACGAAAACATCGCTGATTGAGAAAGCCGACCCGCATCAAGCCGGTATTGGAAGCTGGAATCGAAATGATACTTGCGCAGAAACGAAAAATATAACAAAGAAACGAATATAATGAACGGCCTGATACCACGCAAGCGAACACAAACGCAAACCCTGTCCAGAGGCAACCATGGCGGAAGCGACACCCTACGACCTCTTTGTCATTGGCGGCGGCATCAATGGCTGCGGCATTGCGCGTGATGCGAGCGGGCGC
>NZ_DATGCW010000145.1:0-3153 GCF_035311605.1 Saliniramus sp. | reverse complement strand
ATCGGCACCGGTCAGCGTGTTGATACCGCGCCCGTCCGGATAGGCCGCGTTCGGCCAGATCGATTCGGCGATCAGCACACCCTTTCGCAGGCCGGCAAAATGGCGCGCCCGGAGCATCACCGCGCCACGCCGATTCTGCAGCCGAACCCAGCCGCCTTCTTCAACGCCGTATTGCGCGGCATCCTCCGGATGGATCATCACGTCGGGATGGCCCTCGCGCTTGAGCGAGCCCGGTGTCTCGGTGAAGCTGGAATTGAGGAAATGCCGCGCGGGGCTGGTGGCGAGGCGGAACGGATATTCCGCCGTCGCCTCCTCCAGCACCTCCCAGTGATCGGGCAGGCCGGGAACGGCGTCGATCGGCCCCATGGGCCCGGCATTGGCCGCAGGCACTTTCGGCCAGTCGGGCTTGAAGCGAAACTTGCCGTCGCGATAGCCGAAACCATTGATGAAATGCGCCCGCTCGAAGGACGGCTGGGCGTCGATGAATTTGCCGGCCTCGAGATCGGCGAGGCTCCCCCAGCCGGAATCGGCGAGCGTGCGTTCGATCAGCTCCCGCGGCGTGAGGGTGAAGCCTTCATGCTCCGCGCCGAGCCGCTCGGCCAGGGCGCAGATCACCTCGTGATTGGAGCGGCACTGGCCGGGCGGATCGATAAGCTTCATGCCGAGCTGGATATATTGGTGGCCGCCGCCCTGATAGAGATCGTCATGCTCCATGAACATCGTGGCGGGCAGCACGATATCGGCGTAGAGCGCCGTTTCGGTCATGAATTGCTCGTGTACGCAGACGAACAGATCCTCGCGCGCAAAACCCCGCTTCACCAGTTCCTGCTCGGGTGCGACGGAGACCGGGTTGGTATTCTGCACCAGCATCGCCTTGACCGGCGGGCCGTGGCGCAGGGCTTCCGGGTCGTTGGTGAGTACGCGCCCGATCTGCGACTGGTCGAGCTTGCGCACCTTCATGTCGAGCGCGTCGAGACCCTCGATCACGGATTTGCGCCAGTGGTATATCGCGCCGTTATTGTGGAAGGCGCCGCCCCCCTCATATGGCCAGTGCCCGGCCACCGTGGCGATGCAGCTCGCCGCATGCATGGCGATGGCGCCGTTGCGCTGGCGTGAGAAACCATAGCCGAGACGCAGGAATGTGCGCTTGTTCTCGCCGACGAGCCTGGCGAAGGCCTCGATATCCTCCACGGACAATCCCGTGATCGCCGCGGCCCAGGCGGGATCGCGGCTCTTCAGATGCGCCTCCAGTTCGTCGGGACAATCGGCGTGGCGCGCCATGTAATCGCGATCGGCATGGCCGTCGCGGAAGAGCACATGCATCACCGCGCACGCGAGCGCCGCGTCAGTGCCGGGCTTGAGCACGAGCTTGAGATCGGCCTGCTTCATCGTCGCATTGTCGTAGATGTCGATGACGACGATCTTCGCCCCGCGTTCCTTGCGGGCGCGCATGGCATGGGTCATCACATTGACCTGGGTATGCACGGCATTCGTGCCCCAGATCACCACCACATCCGATTTCGCCATCTCGCGCGGATCGGGCCCGGCGAGAATGCCGGTTCCGGCGATGAAGCCGGTCCAGGCCATGGTCGTGCAGATCGTATTATACTGACCGGAATATTTTCGGACATTGCGCAGCCGGTTGATGCCGTCGCGCATGACGAGGCCCATCGTGCCGGCATAGTAATACGGCCAGACGGCCTCCGCCCCATGCACCTCTTCCGCCTCGCGGAATGCCTTCGCGGTGATATCCAGAGCCTCGTTCCAGGAGATCGGCGCGAATTCGCCCGAGCCCTTGGGGCCGACGCGGCGCAAGGGCTGGGTCAGCCGCTCGGGGTGATGGATACGCTCGGCATAGCGCGCGACCTTGGCGCAGATTACCCCGGCCGTGTAGCTCTGCTCGGCATCGCCCGTCACCTTGCCGATGCTGGTGCCGTCGATGACCTCGACTTCCAGCGCGCAGGCAGAGGGGCAATCATGCGGACAGGTGGAGGAGCGGCGCTCGATGCGAGTGGGCGCGTTCATGGCATTCCTTCGGGCGTTTCGCGTGGCGAACCGGCAAGACCGTGTCGAGGCGCTATCCTGCACCCGGACCATGCTGCTGTCGAGATCGCGTGCATGCAAACCCGGCTGGCGGATCGCATGATACGCATGGTTCAACCGGCCTCGATGCGCGGCTCGCGACCGAGCAGTTTGCCGAGCTGGCGCATGCGCCCGTGCAGCCGTTCGCCGGCCAGCGGCGCCATGTCGTCGGGCAGGCCGAGCACGATGCGGTCTCCGCGCGCGAACAAAGCCGTCTTGGGCAGGACGCCTTCCATCGCCACAGAGATCGGATAAGCGACGCGGAATGCTCCCGCGAGGATGCGCGCGAGATCGATCAGGCGCGGCGTGGCGAGGCTCTTGAGCTGCACGCTCGCCTTGTCGATGGCGAGGCCCTCGTGGCGGAAGAAGCTCGACAGGGCAAGATAGGCGCGGCCCGGATGGTCGATCCCCACAAGAGCCGCATTGGCGATGATGTTGAGGCTCTGCTCGCCGCGATAGTCGGGATGTGCGCGCCAGCCGATATCGGCGAGCAGGCAGGCAGCGTGGCGCAGGCGCTGTTCTGCGGGCGTCTCGGCCAGTTTCAGCGTCTCGAACAGATGGTCGGTCCAGGAAATCAGCTCGACGCCATGACCGGGCGAGCGGGCGCGCAGAAGATTGAAATCCGCCGCCGCCGTGATCAACGGATCGGCGCCTTTCAATTCGTCGTCGAGTCGCTCATGAAGCACACCTTCGCGCACGCCCAGCGCCGACGCGACGATGGCCGAAGGCTGCCCGGCGCGGATGATCTCCTCCAGGATGACGGCGCCGATCTTCATCAGCGGCCGCCGCGCCGAGGAGACGCCTTCGATCGCCTTCAGCGCATCGTCGTCGCTCTCCTGCAATTCGGCGAGAAAGGCGAGCGCGTCATCGGGGGCGATGCGGTAATCATGCATCACCCGCAGCGGATAATTTCGCAGCGCCATATGCGCCTGGGCGAGGGCACGCCAGGTGCCGCCGACGGCATAGAACGGGCGTCCGGTCAGGGATGAAAGTGGCGCGGCGCGCTGCAGGGCCGTCTGGACCAGCTTTCGCGCCTTCTTGAGCGAGCCGCCGGACATGTCCTGCAGAGCG
>NZ_DATGCW010000144.1:0-3486 GCF_035311605.1 Saliniramus sp. | reverse complement strand
GAACTGCTCAACCAGGAGCTCACCAAGATCGAGAAGCCCGCGGGCATCGCCAATCCGAAGGACTTCCGCAACGAGGTGGTCAAGTTCTCGCTGCGCTCGCGGGCCAGCCACGGGGGCAAGAATCCGTCCTGGACGTCCTATGAGAAGATCCGTGAGGTCATCGAGCGGCGGATGTTCAGCCAGGTTGAGGACCTGCTGCCGGTGATCTCCTTCGGCTCGAAGAAGGACAGCGAGAGCGAGAAGAAACACAGTGAGTTCGTCGACCGGATGACAGAGCGCGGTTACACCGAGCGTCAGGTCCGCCGGCTCGTCGAGTGGTACATGCGTGTGAAACAGGCGGGCTGACCGAGAGGAAGGCCCGCGAAATGGGGCGACCGGATGCATATTGTCGATCGCCGCCTGAATCCCGGCGGCAAAAGTCTCGCCAATCGTCAGCGCTTTCTCAGGCGGGCGAAAGCCTTGGTAAAACGCGCGGTTCGCGACACCACCCGCGACCGCTCGATCCGGGATGTCGAGAGTGGCGGGGAGGTCTCGATCCCCGGCGAGGGTGTGCGCGAGCCGCGCTTCCACCGCGCGGCGCAGGGCGGCATGCGCGATTACGTCCTGCCAGGCAACAAGGACTACGTCGAGGGAGAGACGATCCCGCGACCACCGGGTTCCGGTGGCGGCGGCGGTTCCCAGGGCAGCCCTGACGGGGAGGGCGAGGACGAGTTTCGCTTCGCGCTCAGCCACGAGGAGTTCATGGACCTCTTCCTCGAGGATCTCGAACTGCCTGATCTGGCCAAGCGCAAGCTGGCGACCACAGAGCAGGTAAGCTGGCGCCGTGCCGGATTCTCGGTGACCGGTTCGCCGGCCAATCTCGCCTTGACGCGCACCATGCGCAATTCGCTCTCGCGCCGCATCGCCCTGCGCCGTCCCCGCCCGGAGGTGGCGGCGGCGCTGGAGGAGGAGATCGCGACTCTGGAGCGCACGGGCGATGATCCGGTGCGGCTGCTGGAGGCCCGCGAAGAACTCGCGCGCATGCAGAAGCGGCTCAAGGCGATTCCCTGGATCGACCCGATCGACCTGCGCTATCGTCGCTCGGAGCCACATCCGCGTCCGGTCGCGCAGGCGGTCATGTTCTGTCTGATGGATGTCTCCGGCTCGATGACCGAGCATATGAAGGATCTCGCCAAACGCTTCTTCACGCTGCTCTATCTCTTCCTGAAGCGGCGCTACAAGCATGTCGAGATCGTCTTCATCCGCCACACGCATGAAGCCTCGGAAGTCGATGAGGAGACGTTCTTCTATTCGCGCGAGACCGGCGGCACCATCGTCTCCACGGCGCTGGAGGAGATGCAGCGCGTCGTGGCCGAGCGCTACCCGCCGCAGGAATGGAACATCTATGCCGCGCAGGCCTCCGATGGCGACAACACCTCCTCGGACAATCCGCGCGCCTCTGAACTCCTGACGGGTACCATCCTGCCCACCTGCCAGTATTTCGCCTATCTGGAGGTGGGGCGCGAGGATGATCCGGCGCCGATGGGCTTCGGCTATCGCCAGAGCGATCTGTGGCGGCTCTACGACGTGCTGCGCCAAAGTGGCGAGCAGATCGCCATGCGCAAGGTGCGCCACCGCCGCGACATCTATCCCGTCTTCCGCGAACTCTTCCAGCGCAAGCAGGGCGCAGACCAGGGAGCCGGCGCATGAGCACGAAAATCGCGCAGACAGCCGTGAACCCGCAGCCGAAACCGCGTCTCTACGAGGGGGCGGACTGGGATTTCGAGACGCTCCGGCGCATCAACGAGGCCTGCCAGGAGATCGCCATCGGCGAGCTGGGGCTCGACGTCTATACCAACCAGATCGAGGTGATCACCGCCGAGCAGATGCTCGACGCCTATTCCTCGATCGGGATGCCGCTGTTCTACAAGCACTGGTCCTTCGGCAAGCATTTCGCCACGCACGAGGCTTCCTACCGCAAGGGTATGCGCGGGCTGGCCTATGAGATCGTCATCAATTCCAACCCGTGCATTTCCTATGTGATGGAGGAGAACACGGCAACGATGCAGGCGCTCGTCATCGCGCATGCGGCGTTCGGCCATAACCACTTCTTCAAGAACAACTATCTCTTCAGGCAATGGACTGATGCCGACGGCATCCTCGACTATCTCGAATTCGCCAAGGGCTATATCGCCGAATGTGAGGAGCGCTACGGCCACGGGCCTGTCGAGCGGCTGCTTGATGCGGCGCACGCGCTGATGAACCAGGCGGTGCATCGCTATCCGCGCAAGATGCAGCTCGATCTGCGCAGCGAGGAGCAGCGCGAGCGCGAGCGGCGTCAGCATGAAGAGCAGATGTATGACGACCTATGGCGCACGGTCCCGGTCAAGGAGCGCGCCGGCATCGACGATGCCGATCTGGAGCGCCGGCGCGCGCTATTGCAGCTGCCGCAGGAGAATCTGCTTTATTTCCTCGAGAAAAGCGGCCCCAAACTTGCCCCTTGGCAGCGCGAATGCCTGCGCATCGTGCGGCTGATAGCGCAGTATTTCTATCCGCAGGGGCAGACCAAGGTGATGAACGAGGGCTGCGCCAGTTACGTGCATTACGAGATCATGAACCGGCTGCACGAGACCGGGCAGATCGACGATGGCGACATGCTCGAATTCCTGCGCTCGCATACGAACGTGGTCTACCAGCCGGAATTCCACGAGCGGCATTATTCAGGCATCAACCCCTATGCGCTGGGTTTCGCCATGATGAAGGATATCGAGCGGATCTGTCGCGAGCCCACCGAGGAAGACCGCGTCTGGTTCCCCGATATCGCGGGCGTGGGCGATCACATGCCGGTCCTGCGCGATATCTGGGCGAATTATCGCGACGAGAGTTTCATCCTGCAATATCTGAGCCCGCATCTGATGCGCAAATTCAAGCTCTTCCACGTCGCCGATGACGACAGCCAGCCCGACATGCTGGTCGACGCCATCCACGACGAGCGCGGCTACCGCCGCCTGCGCCGCGCGCTCGCGAAGCAATACGACGTCGCCTGGCTCGATGCCGATATCCAGATCGTCGATGTCGATCTCGCCGGCGACCGCCGCCTGATCGTCCACCACAACGTCCTCAACCGCATTCCGCTTGATGAATCCAATGCCCGTCGAACCCTCCAGCACCTTGCTGATCTGTGGGGCTACGAGGTGATGATGAAGGAGGTCGATACGCAATCGGGCGAGGTTCTGAAGGAGCACAGGGCGGTGGCGCGGGATCGGATTGTGTGAAGCGGGGGGATAATACTGATTAACAAACCAAAAGTTGAATTACAACTTATCCTTTAGTTAGAAGGAAATTAAGGCTTGGCCCCATCAGAGACAGACACTGAGAAGTTCACTGCAGAGACGCGACAGCGCGCCTCCGCACTCAAGGAACGTCAAGATAAAGCGCCGCTTCCGCCAACTGTCCAGTCGCTTTGTCTGGAGCACACGCTTTACCGACCGATACAGTTGAATCCAG
>NZ_DATGCW010000143.1:0-2249 GCF_035311605.1 Saliniramus sp. | reverse complement strand
TGCCCGGCGCGAGCGCTTCATCGCCGAACTGACCCACGATCTCCTCGCCGGTGGAGAGTATACCCACGCGCAGGCGGCGATGCACCGCGACCTCGCCGATGCCGAGCGCGCTGAGCAGCGCCAGATCGGCGGGCGTCAGCGACCGCCCCGCCGGCAGGGCGGGCGTGCCCGCCGTAACATCCTCCCCCGCCTTGCGGGTATTGGAACGCGGCTTGATCGGGCCGTTGAAGGCGATGCGCGCGCCGTCCGTGGCGCAATCTTCTTCGAGCACCACCGTGTCGACGCCTTCCGGCAGGATCGCGCCGGTGAGGATGCGGATAGCCTGCCCCTGCGGCACGACACCCGTAAAGGGCACTCCGGCTGCGGCGCGGCCATCGACGAGCGGCAATTCCTGAGGTCCGTCCCCGGTTGCGGCATGGGCGAATCCGTAGCCATCGACTGCGGCATTGGGTGCGGGCGGATTGGAACGGCGTGCGATCGTATCGCGTGCCAAAACGCGGCCCAGTGCAGCGGCGGTGGGCAGGGTCTCGATCCCGGTAATCGGGCGCAGTGCGGCCCGCAGCAGGGCGAGGGCATCGTCAACGGGTGTCCAGTCGACGCCCGGCGGAAGGGCGAAGCAATCATTCTGCAGGCGTGGCGGTTCGAGCGCGCTCATGCCGGTCGCGATCTCCTGGGCTTTCTCTTGCAGAAGAGTCTCGCACCCCACGCCGAGAATCCAGCCCTCTTCACGCAAAATTGCCTCGGAGATGGCGATCGCGCGCATCGCGACAGGGACGGCGTCACGCGCATGCGCGCGCAGCGTGGCGGCGAGGAGCCTGACCTGCACCGCATCCTTGATCGCATCGGGATCCCGGGCGAGCACCCGGTTGACTGCCCCGTCGAGCAGAGAGGGATAGATCTCGGCCAGTGTGATCGGCGCATCACGGTTTTCAAAGGGCCAGACCGTGAGCGCATCGCCGAAGCTTTTCCGCAGCGCGTGCAGGCGCGGTATGCCGAGCAGGGCCTGCGAACCGACCGAGCCGGTGGTGAAGAGTTTCCAGCAGGGCTGCGCGCGGGGGATGCGTTCCTCGACGAGGCGTCGCTCGGGCAGGCCGTGCCCCTCCCGCAGCGAGCCGCGCTCGGGCAGATCGGACAGCGAGAGCGATGCCGGGCGGCCCCAGAACGGGCCGATCCCGGGAAAGCGGCGGTTGATCGCAGCGGCGATGTCGAAGCGGTTATTGGCGTTGTCGTCACTGTCTTTGATCTGCCCTGCGAGCCATTCCCAAAGCGCGAGCGCCTCCGCGCGCCCGGTCAGAGCCTCGGCGAAGCCGCGCGGATAGCCCAGCGGAAAATCGAAGCCGATCAGCACTCTTTCGCCTGCCGCGACGGCTTCCTCGCACAGCGCCGTGACCCTCGCCATCGCCTCCGCCCGGCTGCGGCAATAAAGCGGTTCGCAATCGCCCTCGGCATGGCTGATCCCGATCCAGATAGCATCGGCGCGCGGGCGGGCGGGCATGCGCCGCGCGGCGGCGGACCAGTCCACGACGACGACCCGGTCGAACCCGCTCATATCAGGCCGCATTCCGCGAGCACGAAATCAGCGATCGCCGCCGTGTCGTCGAGATCGAAGACGGGCAGGGTGAGATCGTCGAGCGGGGTATCGGAGGCGATGGCGCGGATCGTCGGCAATTCGTGCGCCAGCAGCCCGCGCGCGCTCCCACCCGCGTGGCGGTAAGCCTCGATCTTGGGGTGGCGCTCGCGTTTGTAGCCCTCGACGATGACGAGATCGACGGGGGTGAGTGTCGTGACGATCTTTGCGAGCGCGGGCTCCGGCGCGCCGCGCAGTTCATGCATCAAGGCCCAGCGATTGGCGGAGGCGAGCACCACCTCCTGCGCGCCGGCCTCGCGATGGCGATACGTATCGCGGCCCTTCTCGTCGATATCGACGTTGTGATGCGCATGCTTGATGGTCGAGACGCTGTAGCCGCGCCCGACAATCTCTGCGACGAGGCGCTCGACCAGCCCGGTCTTGCCGGCATTCTTCCAGCCGGTGACGCCGTAGAGGCGCTGGCCGGCGATACCGGTCTTCGGATCGATCATCAGACGCCGCTCTCTTCGTGCGAACCCTCGTCACGCGCCCCTTTGCGACGATGCTTGCGCTCCTCTTCCGGCGCGCTGCCGGGATCCGCGTCGCGGATCAGCCGCTCTTCGCCGGAAAGGCAGACGAAGCGCTGGCCGCGCATGCGCCCGATCAGGGTCAGCCCGACCTG
>NZ_DATGCW010000142.1:0-3240 GCF_035311605.1 Saliniramus sp. | reverse complement strand
CACGGTGCTGGGCACGCTCGCGGCGCTAGCGCTGACGCGCCACGGGCGCTTTCGCGGGCGGGCGCTGTTCACGGGGCTGATCTATGCGCCGATGGTGATGCCGGAGGTGATCACCGGGCTGTCGCTGCTGCTGCTCTTCGTCGCCATCAATCTCGATCGCGGTTTCTGGACCATCGCGGTGGCGCATACCACCTTCGCCATGTGCTTCGTCACGGTGATCGTGCAATCGCGGCTGATGGCCTTCGACCGGACGCTGGAGGAGGCCGCCCTCGATCTCGGCGCGCCGCCCTGGAAGGTGTTCTTCACGATCACGCTGCCCATCATCGCGCCGGCGATCCTCGCGGGCTTCCTCCTCGCCTTCACGCTCTCGATGGATGATCTCGTGATCGCGAGCTTCACCTCCGGCCCCGGCGCGACGACGCTGCCGATGCGCATCTACAGCCAGGTGCGGCTCGGGGTGACGCCGGAGATCAATGCGCTCTCCGCCATCCTGATCGGCCTCGTCGCCACGGCGGTGGCGATCGCCACGCTGGTGATGCGCCGCTCGGCGCGGATGCGTGAAGCGCGGGAGGGGTAGGTCGCGAACGCGCCTATTCCTCACGGAAGGCGCGTGCGAGGTGGTCGGTCAGCGGCTTGACGAGATAGGACAGAGGCGTGCGCTCGCCGGTCTGGATGAAGGCCTCGACCGGCATGCCCGGGACGAGATAGCGCTCCCCCACGCGCTCCCATTCGCTTGGCGGGATGACGATGCGGGCGCGATACCAGCCCTCACCGGTTTGCGGATCCCGTGTCAGATCAGCGGAAATCGTCAGGATCTCCCCCATGATCTCGGGCGTGGTGCGCTGGTTGAAGGCACTCAGCCGCAGGACGGCCTCAGAGGCCGCGAGCGCCTGGTCGATATCCGCTGGCGCGATACGCGCCTCGACGAGGCGCTGCTCGTCATCGGGGACGACTGCCATGATCGTCTCCTCGGCGCTCACCACGCCGCCGACTGTATGCACGGAAAGCTCGTGTACGATGCCGTTCTGCGGCGCACGGATATCGATACGGGCGAGTTCGTCATGCGCTGCGATGCGTCGTTCACGCAGCTCGCGCAATTGCGCGTCGCTCTCGCGCAGGCCGGTGAGCACTTCCGACAGCACCTGCTGTTCGTATTGCAGCCATTCGAGCCGGGTCTCGACGATGCGCGTGCGCGCCTGCGCGATCGTGGCCTCGATCTGGCCATCCTCCCCGGCGAGCTGGGCGCGCGCACGGCGCAACTCAGCGATCCGGGGAAACGGGATCAGCCCCTTGGCATAGAGCATCTCGATGCCGTCGAGCTCCTGCACGATGAGCGCGCGCTCCTCGTCCAGGGCGAGACGGCGCGCGGCCAATCCGTCAACCTCCTGCCCGATCTGGACGATGCGCTCGTCGAGCTGCTCCTTGCGGCGCTCATGCATGTCTCGCCGCGCCTCGAACAAGGCGCGTTCGCCCGAGATCAATTCCGCGATCTCCGCCTCACCGAGGCGTGCCGCGAGGCTGTCCGGGACGATGACTTCGCGCAGTGCGTCACGCTCGGCGACCAGCCGCGCGCGCCGCGCGATGAGCTGGTCGATCTGGTTCTCGATGATGGCGAGATTGGCGCGCGTCACGGTGGCATCGAGGGTCAGGACGATCTCGTCCGCACGGACCCTGTCACCGTCGCGCACATGGATCGCGCCGACGATACCGCCGGTGCGATGCTGAACGCGGCGGATATTGCCTTCCACCACCACGACACCCGGCGCCATGATCGCGCCGGAAATGCTCGCGAAGGCGCCCCAGCCGCCGATACCGGCAACCAGCATCGCGATCACGAGGGTGGCGATGGTGATATGGCGCCGGATGCCACGCACGGGATCGGCGGCTTTCGAGCGGGTCGGGACCGCGGAGGCTTCTGACATCGCTGCAATATCCGGATCAGGCGGTGGCGGGGACGGGGCGGATGGTGGTGCGGCGCAGGACCTCGTCGCGCGGCCCGATCGCCGCCTGGCGCCCGCCCTGCATCACCAGCACCTGATCGACATTGGCCAGCGCGCTCGGCCTGTGCGCGATGACGACGAGGATGGCCCGATCGGCCCGCGCCGCCGCGATTGCCTCGCTGAGCGCCTTTTCGCCCTCCGCATCAAGATTGGCATTGGGCTCGTCGAGCACGATCAGGAAGGGCTGGCCGAACAGCGCGCGCGCAAGCCCGATGCGCTGGCGCTGGCCGGCGGAGAGAATGGCGCCGTATTCGCCGATACGGGTATCGTAGCCGTCGGGAAATTGCAGGATCAGCTCATGCACCCCCGCGCGCTCGGTCGCCGCGACGATGGCCTGTGGATCGGCATCCGGATCGAAGCGGGCGATGTTTTCCGCCACTGTTCCGTCGAACAGTTCGACACCCTGCGGCAGATAGCCGATGGCCGGGCCGAGCGCCTCGGGCGCCCATTGATCCAGCGTCGCGCCGTCGAGGCGGATGCTGCCGCGCATCGCGGGCCAGATCCCGACGAGCGCCCGCGCCAGCGTGGATTTGCCGGAGCCGCTCGGCCCGATCACGCCGAGCGCATCGCCTGCCTTCAGCGAGAAGCGCAGATCCTGAATCAGCGTGCGTTTGTCGCCAGGCGCGGCGACGGCGATATTCTCCACATCGATGCGCTCGCCCGGGCGCGGCAGAACCATGTCGGGATCCGCAGCGAGCCCGTGGCCGAGCATCTCGCCGAGGCGCCGATAGGCCTGGCGGCAGGCGACGAAATGCCGCCACTGGCCGATCGCGGCCTCGATCGGCGCCAGCGCGCGCGCCGTCAGGATGGAAGCCGCGATCATCACGCCGGGCGTGATCGCCTGCATGATGGCGAGCCAGGCGCCGAGCGCGAGCACGGCCGATTGCAGGCCGAGGCGGAAGACCTTCGTTCCGGCGGAAAAACTGCCGGTCATGTCGCCGACCCGCGCCTGGATCGCCTGATACGGCGCATCCGTCGTCTCGAAACGCTGCCGGTAACGCGACCCCATACCCATCGCCCGCAACACTTCGGCGTTGCGCCGCCCGGCTTCGGCGAAGGCGTTGCGGGTACGCGTCATCGCCGCGAGCCGCTCGACGGGTTTGCGCAGACTGTATTCGTTGATCAGCGTGATGACGATCAGGATGGCTGCGCCGGCAGTGCCCAGCCAGCCGAGCCAGGGGTGAAAGAGAAAGATGATGGCGAGGTAGATCGGCAGCCAGGGCAGATCACAGATCGCGAC
>NZ_DATGCW010000141.1:0-6337 GCF_035311605.1 Saliniramus sp. | reverse complement strand
CAGGCTGGGCAATCGGGGTGCGGGCAGCATGTGCCGCAGGCGCACCCCATGCGTCATCAGCGCGATTGCGCCGATCAGTGTAAGGACCGGTATGGCCCAGACCATGACCACGGCGATATCCGAGCGCGCGGCGGCACTGGTGGCGGCGAAACCGGCCACACGCAGGGCCACGACACCACCGATCGCGACCGCTATGGCGAACCCGCGTCCCTGGCGTGTGGTCCGTGCTTCACCGAGAGCGGCGAACGCAATCGCCGCCATGGCGAGCACGTAGAGCCAGGCGCTGAGTCGATCATGCAACTCGGATCGGAACCGTCCCGGAAAGGCGGCGTAGACCGGATCGCTGTCATCGATCGTGAACAGCTCGAGAGTCGAGCGCTCGCGCGGCTTAAAGAAGGTGAGATCACCTTGCGGAGCGAAAGCTGAGAGATCGACCGCATAGCGCTCGAAGGCGACGATGGAGCTGTCACGGGCACCAGGGGTGAGCGTATGCACGCTGCCGCGTTCGAGCACGAGATAGCTCTCGTTGTCCATTCGGGCGATCTGGCCAGCCTCGGCGATATAGACGAGGGTGCGCCGGTCGTCGCGGCGATCCTGAAGGAATATCCCCATCAGCGCCTCCCCGGAGCGCTCGCGGAACGAGAAGGTCACGCCCCGGTCGATCTCGGTGAACTGCCCCTCCCGCACCAGATTGGCCACGAAATCGGCGCGAATCTGGGTGATCAGGAAGCGCAGTTCATTGAAACTCGCCGGCACCAGCACCACAGCCATGACACCGACCATGGCGGCAACGCCTCCGGTCAGCCAGCCAAAGGGGCGCATGATCCGCCAGAACGACATGCCCGCAGCATTCATCACCACGAGTTCCGAATCACCATTGAGCTTGTTCAGCGTATAGAGAATGGCAATGAACAGGGCCACCGGTGCGATGATGGCCACGAGGGCGGGCAGCGACAACAATGTGAAAGTGAGGAACACGACCACCGTCTGCCCCTGCCCGGTGAGCAGATCCACTTCGCGCAGCGCCTGGGTCAGCCAGATCACCGCCGTCAGACCGAGCAGGCAGACGAGGAAGGCGGTGACCGCGATCTTGAGAATGTAGCGTTCGACGAGCGGCATGCCGTGTGTCACTCCCACTGCTGATCTGGCTAGCCCACCCCCGCGCCGCTGGCAAGCGCGGGCTCCATGCGCTCCGCTCACCAAAGCGCGAGTGTGGGTTATCGCGTTGTCAGGCTGCGCGACGATCAGCGCTCGGTGAGCTTGAATTCGATGCGGCGATTGCGGGCATAGGCCTCTTCGGTCGTACCCGTATCGATCGGCTGGAACTCGCCGAATCCGGCGGCCAGCAGATTCTCCGGTGGTACACCGGCATCGATCAGATATTCCACCACCTCGATGGCGCGCGCTGCCGAGAGATACCAGTTCGAAGGAAAGCGCGCCGTCGCGATCGGTCGGTCATCGGTATGACCGTCGACGCGCAGCACCCAGGCAATATCGGGGGGGATCTCCTCGGCGAGCTCGAGGATCGCCGCAGCCACGCGATCGAGTTCGGGTTGCGGGCCCTCGCGCAGTTCGGCAGTACCGAGGGGAAACAGGATTTCCGACTGGAAGACGAAGCGATCGCCAACGATGCGGATATCGTCGCGCTCGCCAAGGATCTGGCGCAGACGCCCGAAGAAATCCGAGCGGAAGCGGGCCAGTTCCTGTACCCTCTGGGCGAGGGCCACGTTCAGTCGACTGCCCAGATCGGCGATCCGGGCCTGGCTTTCGCGATCACGCGCCTCGCTGGCGTCGAGCGCGGATTCCAGCGCGGCGATCTGCCGGCGCAGGGCCGAGATCTGCTGGTTGAGGATATCGATCTGATTCATGGCGCGTGAGGTCGCTTCCTCCTCGCCCACCAGCGCCTCGGCCAGTTCCTCGGCCCGGTCCGAAACGCCTTCCCCGGCATCCAGCATGGCTTGCAGGCGGGCCTGTTCGGCCTCGGATTCGGACAGCGTGCTCTCAAGCGAACCCAGCGTGTTTTCCAGCTCACGCCGCGTCGAACGCTCGAGGGCGAGCAGATCGGTCAGTTCCGCGATCTGGCGGTTGAGCCGTTCCATCACGGTATCGCGCCCGGAAATCTCCTGGGTCAGGAAGAACTGGCCGAGCACGAAGATCGAGAGCAGGAAGACGATCACGAGCAGAAGCGTCGACAGGGCATCGACATAGCCCGGCCAGTAATTCAGGCCACGATCGCGTCTGGAGCGGGGCGCCAGCGCCATGGCTCAGCCCTTGTCCTGTGACGAGAGCCGCTCCAGCACGGCCTTCAGTTCCTTCTCGCGGGTGGCTTGCGCCTCCACCCAGTCGCGGATCATCTGCTGCTCGGAGCGCATGTGCTGCACCAGCCCCTGGATGCCCTCGGCAAGGTTGGCCATGGCCTGCGTCGCCTGCCGCCCGCCGCCGCCTTCATTGATGGTGGTGGTGAGCTTGTCGAGGGCGCGTGCCAGCTCCGCGCCGCCGAAGCCCGTCGCCGCAGGCATGCCGCGCGGTGTCTCGATGGCGGGCTCTTCAACCGCATGGGCGGTGAGGTAATCCTCGAGCTCGGTGAAGAAGCGGTTCTGCGCCTGGCCCGCCTGCAGATCGAGGAAACCGACGACCAGCGACGAGCCGAGGCCGAACAGCGAGGACGAAAATGCGATACCGATGCCGATCAGCGGCGCGGACAACGAATTCTTCAATTCGTCGAAGAGAACCGCCGCATCGCCCCCGGTGGGCAGGGCCGCGATGTTGCGCCCGACCGCCCCCACCGTCTCGATAAGTCCCCAGAAGGTGCCGAGCAGGCCGAGCAGGATCAGCAGACCTGCGAGATAACGGACGATTTCGCGGCTCTCGTCGAGGCGCGCGCCGATCGTATCGAGCAGGGTGCGCATCGTGCCGGCATCGATGCTGACCGCGCCATTGCCGTTTTTGCGACCGATGGTCTGGGCGATCGGAGCCAGCAGGATCGGGGCGCGACCCTGATAGGCGCCGTCGCGCAGATCCAGCGAATTCACCCAGCGCACCTCCCGGAACAGCCGCGCCACCTGCCTGATGGCGAGGATGATGCCGACCAGCAGCACGCCGACGATCAGGCCGTTGAGGCCCGGATTGCTCAGGAAGGCGTTCCAGATCGGCCGATACAGGATGAAGGCCAGAAAACCCGCCAGAATCAGAAAGACCGCCATACGGATCAGATAGATCCGGGGTGCGCTCAAGGGTTTGGGCGTCTCGACCGCCATATTTCCAACCGCCATGTTGTTCGACCGCAGATCACGGCCATCGCCGCCCGCCTGGCGACCACGCTTCCACGATAGCCCGCCCGCCGGAATATTTTGCGTTCAGAGCGTGATCCGAACCGACCGGGCCCGGCCCACAGCCGAATGATCTTTTGCCGCATCATTGTACCGTCAGCCGGTAACCACCTGACACGATGATGCTTTAGCACAAGCACGCCCGTATTGACCATGGCCTGACGCGCGTCGTCGCGACCCGTTCGATTCGCCGCCGCACCGGCGTAAGGCGGTCCGGCGGAAGCGGGTGTGCGCGTTTGGTGGCCGCGCGATTGTTGCCATCGGGGCACCGGGCGCGTAAGCCCGATCATGGCGCGCGCGCATGCCGCGACAAGCGATGATGGAACGCAATGACCGATTCCCGCCATCCGGATGATAACGGCAAGATCGATGCCGGCCCCGAAAGCGGTCCTGCGGATGGCCGGAAGGGCCCGCCCCCACGCCTCTTGCGCTTCGTGACGACCCCGATCGGCTGGCTCTTCGGGCAGGCCTATCTTCTGCTCGCACTGACCATGCTGATGTGGGGCGGCAATGCCGTGGCCAGCCGTCTCGCCGTGGGCGAGATTTCGCCGATGGCGCTGACCTGTCTGCGCTGGACCGTGGTTATCGTCATCGCGGTCGCGATCGCACACAAGGAGCTGGTGCGCGAATGGCCGCTTCTGCGCGAGAAACTGCCCATGATCATCGGCATGGGGGCGCTCGGGTTCACCGGCTTCAACGCGCTGTTCTATGTCGGCGCGCATTATACCACCGCCGTCAACCTCACCATCATTCAAGGCGCGATGCCCATCATCGTGCTCATCGGTGCCTTGCTGGTCTACGGTACGCGTATCACACCCCTTCAGGTGGCGGGCACCATCGTGACGCTCACCGGCGTGGCCCTGGTGGCCACACGCGGGGAACTCGCGACGCTCCTGCAATTCGCCTTCAATCCGGGCGACCTGCTGATGCTTTGCGCCTGTGTGCTCTATGCCGGTTATACACTCGGCTTGCGCAACCGACCGCAGGTCTCGGGGCTCGCCTTCTTCGCCATCCTCGCCATCATCGCCTTCATCACCGCCGTTCCGCTGCTGGGCATCGAGATCGCCATGGGGCAGGTCCGATGGCCGACCCTGAACGGCTGGCTGATCATTCTCTATGTCTCGCTGTTTCCCTCGTTGATCGCACAGTTGTGCTTCATGCGTGCGGTCGAGCTGATCGGGCCCGGGCGCTCGGGCCTGTTCGTCAATCTCGTCCCGATCTTCGGCGCCGGTCTCGCCGTGATGATCATCGCTGAACCCTTCCACCTCTACCACGCCGCCGCCCTCGCCTTCGTCCTGGGCGGCATTGCGCTCGCGGAGCGCAAGCGCGGGCAGTAGAGAATGCGCGGCGTATTCGTGAACACAGACCAACGCGGTTTCCGCGTGGCGCCGTCTCGCCCGGTCTGACGGGATCGGGCAGTATCGCCGCAAGACAAGATCCGGCGTGCGCGCGCCGCAAACAACGCATTCGCGGAGGAAACCCATGACGAAGACCTATTCGATCGCAGTCATTCCCGGTGACGGAATCGGCAAGGAAGTGGTGCCGGAGGGCGTGCGGGTTCTCGAAAAGGCCGCCAAACGCCACGGTTTCACCGTCAAGCTGGACTGGTTCGACTTCGCCTCCTGCGACTATTACGCGAAGCACGGGCAGATGATGCCCGATGACTGGAAGGCGCAGATCGGCGGGCATGACGCGATCTTCTTCGGCGCGGTGGGCTGGCCCGATACCGTGCCCGACCACGTCTCGCTCTGGGGTTCACTCCTGAAATTCCGCCGCGAATTCGATCAATACGTCAATCTGAGACCCGTGAAGCTGATGCCCGGCGTGCAATCGCCGCTCGTGGGGCGCGAGCCGGGCGACATCGATTTCTTCGTGGTGCGCGAGAATACGGAAGGCGAATATTCCTCCGTCGGCGGGCGCATGTTCGCCGGCACCGAACGCGAGGTGGTGATCCAGGAAACGGTGATGAGCCGGGTAGGCGTGGATCGTGTTCTGAAATATGCCTTCGAGCTGGCGCGCCGCCGCGAGCGCAAGCATGTCACCTCGGCGACGAAGTCGAACGGCATCTCCATCACCATGCCCTATTGGGACGAGCGCATGGAGGCGATGGCGGCGCAATATACCGACATCACCTGGGACAAGTTCCATATCGACATCCTGACCGCACATTTCGTGCTGCATCCCGACTGGTTCGACGTGGTCGTGGCCTCCAATCTGTTCGGCGACATCCTCTCCGATCTCGGCCCCGCCTGTACCGGCACGATCGGCATTGCGCCATCAGGCAACATCAATCCGGAAAACGCCTTCCCCTCGCTGTTCGAACCGGTCCACGGCTCGGCCCCCGACATTGCCGGGCAGGGAATCGCCAATCCGATCGGGCAGATCTGGTCGGGGGCGATGATGCTCGATCATCTGGGCGAGCGCGAAGCCGCCGCCGAGATCGTGGCTGGAATCGAGCGGGTTCTCGCGGAAAAGACGCTGCGCACCGGCGATCTGGGTGGAAATGCCGATACCGTGACTTGCGGAAAGGCGGTGGAAGAGGCCATCTGACCGGTATTGCCGTATCGATCACGCAGGAGCCTCTTCCCGATGACGCAGTTTCCCGACATCGCCCGTTCCCCCGCCGCGACCGCCCCGCTCTCGCCGATGCAGCCGGGCGCTTTCTCGACGAAGGTCTGGCAGGACAATCTCGCCCTCTACGAGACGATCCGCACCATGCCCTTCAACCAGGAGCTCGCCGCCGGCACGCTCTCGAAGGAGCGCTTCACGCAGTACATCGTGCAGGACGCGCATTACCTGATCGGATTCGGGCGCGCGCTCGCCATCGCCGCGGCAAAGGCACCGCATCCGGACCAGATCGTGCAGTTCTCCAAGGGTGCGGAAGTCGCGGTGGTCGTCGAGCGCTCGCTGCACGGCTCCTTCTTTGACGCTTTCGGCATCACGCAGGACATGTTCGAGACGACACCGGTCTCGCCGGGCTGCAGCCATTACGTTTCCTATCTGCTGGC
>NZ_DATGCW010000140.1:0-14914 GCF_035311605.1 Saliniramus sp. | reverse complement strand
GCCAAGATGGCGAAGATCAAGGCGGCGCGCGACCGGATGATGGAGACGAAAACGGGCGAAAAGGGCCTGATCATCGTCCATACCGGCCCCGGCAAGGGCAAATCCAGCTCCGGCTTCGGCATGATCATGCGCTGCGTCGGACACGGCATGCCCTGCGCCGTGGTGCAGTTCATCAAGGGCAATTGGGAAAGCGGCGAGCGCAACGTGCTCAGGACTCGCTTTGCCGATCTGTGCACGGTCCATACCATGGGTGAAGGCTTCACCTGGGAGACGCAGGATCGCGCCCGCGACGTCGCGGCGGCGATGGCGGCCTGGGAGAAGGCGAAGGCGCTGATCCGCGACCCGGCCATTCACATGGTCCTGCTCGACGAGATCAACATCGCCCTGCGCTACGATTACATCCCCCTCGACGACGTCGTCGCCTTCCTACGTGACGAAAAGCCGCCGATGACCCATGTCGTGCTCACCGGGCGCAACGCCAAGCCGGAGTTGACCGAGATCGCCGATCTGGTCAGCGAGGTACAGGCGGTGAAGCACCCGTTCAAACAGGGCATCAAGGCGCAGAAGGGCGTGGAATACTGACACGCGGGACCCCGCGTGTCGTTTCAGCTCCCGTCACTGCGATAACGGGCTGCGTGCGATCCGATTTCAGCAATCTCCGCCGGTGCCGCCCCGGCCTGCGTCAGCAGATCGGTCAGCGACTGAATATCGAGATCACCGGGCACCGAAAACAGCATCGACAACTGACCCGCGACCCCCGTGGTGCAGACGATCTCGCCGCCGGCCCCCGCAATCGCGCCTGCCGCTTCCGAGCGCCAGCGCTCGAACCGCGCGGCGTAGAGTACCACGTCACGCACCGCAGCATCGGCCAGGGGCTTGGAGATCACGAAGATCGGCGTTCCGGCGGGGTGATCGTCGCGCTCGATGAAGGGCAGGCGGGCGATCACCTTGGGGCGATCAGGCCCGATCAGATCGTTCCACCAGTCACCGGCAGAAGCGCCCTGGTCGAGGCGGAAGATACCGAGATCGCCGCGCCCGCCAGCGACCGCCGCGATCACCGCGCGCGCATCGGGATGGGGCTGATAGGGAACGGTGAAACCGAAATGGAATCGCGCGGAATCGCGCATCGGCCCGTCGCCGGCGGAGATGTCGGCATGGATCGTATAGGGTGCCTGGACATAGGTGAAGGTGCCGATGATCACCCGCCAGATCGATTCGACCGTATCGAGCGGCAGCAGCCCGGAATGGCGCTCGGCCAGTGCCTTCATCATGGCGGCTTCGCGCCCCGGACGGAAGGCGGAGCCCGATTGCGAAGTCTTCTTCACCGCGATCAGCCGCTCGATGATGGCGCTGCGCTGCATCAGGCGCTCGTGCATCTCGCGGTCGAGCCGGTCGATTTCTCCGCGCAGGGCGGCGAGATCGATGGGGGCTGCATCGTCATTCGGGTTGGACATTATCGGGCTCGCGGCATTCGGGCGGACAGAAAACGGCGTCGCGCTCATGCGACGGCGTTCAGGCGCCATCGCGCAAGACGATGCCGCCATGGTTGTGGTTGCAGTTTCACATGCTTCTGACAAGGCTTGCAGGGCGAAGGTGGCGTTGCAGCAATGCGCAGCAGGTCCTGCCCGTGGCGCCGTTCAGTCGAACAGCGCGTCGATATCGTTCTGGCTGACGCCGTCCCCCTCGGCGCTCGGGCCGTTAAGCAGGAAGACCTCCTTGCGCGTCTGGCGCTTGACTTCTTCCGGATCGGGGGGCAGATCGGTATCGCGGGCGTTGACGGCGCTGGCGAAATGCGAAAGCCGCTTCTCGACGGCAGCGAGATGCTCTACCACCTTGCTGATCCGCTGGCCGGTAATGTCCTGGAACGAGCAGGCCTCGAAAATATCCATCACACGGGTCTGAACCCGGGTGCGGTAGGTCTCGAGATCGGCATCGTCATAGCCAAGAATTTCCTCGGCCGCTTCCATGATGGAATTCGTCGCCGAGGCGGTGGCGTTGACGACGTTTCCCAGTTCGTCGTGGGCGCCCGGAAGCCGGTCGCGGTAGAGTTCGTTGGCGCGCAATGCGCCGATCTCGTTCTTGAGCCGCGAGATGTAATCCGCAACGCGTGTCAGTTCCTGCGCGATCATGCGGATATCGACCTGCGGCTCCGCCTCGCCGGGCTCCTGCTTGCGGCGACGCGGACGCGCCTCGGTCGCGGTCTTGCGTATGGCGGCACTCGTCGCGGCTCTTGCCATGTCCTGCCCTTTCCCGGTCCCTGTCGATCAGCGGTCTTGACGCGCGCGATATCTCCGTCCGCGACACGCGAAACCGCGGCCCGATCGGCGATATCACCGATCGGCGCGGCGGATCCGCATCCGGATCCGCATGCACCTCGCAACGCGCGCGCCTGCGGATTACGCGCCGCAGACGGCCTCGATCTTCGATTTCAGCGTCTGTGCGTTGAAGGGTTTGACGATGTAGTTGTTCACACCGGCCTTCTTCGCAGCGATGACGTTCTCCGTCTTGGATTCCGCCGTCACCATGATGAATGGTGTGACACGCAGGTTTTCGTCCGAGCGCACATGCCGCAGAAGCTCGTAACCCGTCATCGGCTCCATGTTCCAGTCCGAGATGACGAGCCCGTACTTCTTCTCCTTGAGCTTGGCGAGGGCCGCGGTGCCGTCATTGGCATCGTCGACATCCTCGAAACCGAGCTGCTTCAACAGATTGCGAATGATGCGCACCATCGTCTGATAATCGTCGACGACGAGGATCGGCATCTTGAGGTCGAGGCCCATGTCCCAAGCTCCAGTTTGCTCTTGCGCCGCAGGGATATGCGGCGGTCCCAATGAGTCTGTATGATCGGTATCGGAGGCCTTCGAGAAGTCCTCCCGCCACGAGAAGCATTAGCCCCGCTCCCTTGAAAAGCGGTTAATTGTACCGGCGGAAATGGATTTGGGTTGGCAAAAGCTTAACCACGCCGGTTGTGGTCTGCCGGGAAAAGTTGCAGTAGGCGGGTGACGCTTGACCGCGCGCGCGATCCGTCGCACTTGCCAGTACCGGTCATTCGCGACAGACCGGTGATGCGGGATCGAGACGCAAGAGGGAGCACATGAGCGGCTTCATATTGACGGGTGCGGATGAAGCGGTGGCGCAAGCCTTGCGCGGCGCGGTCATCGCGATCGGCAATTTCGACGGCGTGCATCGCGGACATCAGCAACTGATTGCGCAGGCCCGGGACATGGCGCGGGCCCGTGGCGTGCCGGCGGCGATCCTGACCTTCAGCCCGCATCCGCGTGCCTTCTTCGCCCCCGATACGCCGTTCTTCCGCATCACCCCGCAGCCCGAGCGGGTGCGGGTGATGCGCCGGCTCGGGCTCGACGGGGTAATCATCCGCCGGTTCGATGCGGCGCTCGCCGCGACCCGTGCGCAGGATTTCCTCACGCGATTCATTCTGGAGGAGATCGGCGCGTCAGGTGTCGTGGTCGGGCACGATTTTCATTTCGGCAAGGGGCGCGAGGGCAACCCGCAGATTCTGCAGGCCTTCTGTGCGGCGCATGATATCGCCTGCAACGTCGTCCCGGTCGTCGAGGAGACGGGCGGTGCGATCTCGTCGAGCGCCATCCGCGCCGCACTCACCGAAGGTGACATCATCGCCGCCAACCGATTGCTCGGTTATCGCTGGTTCGTCATCGCGCCGATCCGCCATGGCGAGAAGCGCGGGCGCGATCTGGGCTATCCGACGGCGAACATGGCGCTCCGCGAGGCCTGCGCCCTGCGCCACGGCATCTATGCGGTGCGCATGGCGGTCAACGGCGCGCTGCATAACGGCGTCGCGAGCTTCGGACGACGCCCGACCTTCGATGACGGGGCACCGCTCCTCGAGACATTCCTGTTCGATTTTTCCGGCGATCTCTATGGTGCGCAGGCCGATGTGGAATTCCTCGCCTTCCTGCGCGCGGAGACGCGGTTCGAGAGCGCGCAGGCGCTGATCGCGCAGATGAATGATGATTCCGCGCGCGCCCGCACCGTTCTGGCGCAGTCGGATACCACGCCCTCGATGATCACCCCCGATCCCGATTGAGCGAGCAGAGTCACAGGCGCTCGTCCGGCAACCCGCTGGCCCCGAAGACCGACCAGTCCGTTTCCTCGGCGAGGCAGGCGAGGGCGCGGGTGCCGAGAGCCGAATTGCCGGCTTCGTCGAGCCCCGGCGACCAGACAGCGATGCTGGCATGGTTGGGCGCAATGGCGAGAATGGCGCCCGACACGCCGCTCTTGGCCGGCAGGCCGACGCGATAGGCGAATTCGCCGGAACCGTCATATTGTCCACAGGTCAGCATGAGCGCGTTGATCCGCCGCGCGAGCCGCACATCCTGCGCCGAATCCGTCGGTGTGCCGGTACGCTCCAGTGTCAGATAACGTCCCGCCCGGGCGAGCTCTCCGCAATCGAGCCGGACCGCGCATTGATGCAGATAGACAGCCATGACCTGCTCGACCTCGTGTTCGAGATTACCGTAGGATCGGGTCAGATGCGCGAGCGCGCGGTTGACATGGCCGGTCTCCGGTGAGTCTAGGCCCTCGGCTTCGCAGGGCGGCCATTGTGCAGGCTCGGTGATACCGAGCAATTGTGCGATCCGCGCCCGCACCGGCTCGGGAACGCCCTCGCGCGCTTCTTCATGGGCCAAAAGCACATCCGCGACGACGAGCGCCCCCGGATTGATGAAAGGGTTGCGCGGTATGCCTTGATGGCGTTCCAGGTCGATGATGGAATTGTACGGGTCGCCGGACGGCTCGCGCCCGACCCGCCGCCACAGATCCTCACCAAGATGCTCCAGCGCGATGGTCAAGGCAAAGACCTTGGAAATGCTCTGGATGGGGAAGCGCTCGGCGTGATCGCCGGCCTCGAGCAGCGCGCCGTCTGCAGTCTGAACGGCGATGCCGAAAGCGCCCAGACGGCTGTCGTCATCACCGGGCCGCACCGCGCCGCGATCCTTTTCGCTTGCCATGCGCGCTGCAATGCCCTCGATCACCCTTTGCAGGTGCATGTTCCCATCGCGATTGCCTGACATGCTCGCCCCTTGTAACTCTCATATCGGCTACGTGACGACAACGCGTGGATCACGACCGGGTTCATGATCGGCGCAACTGCGCGAGAATCCACAAGCCGGTTCCTTCGCGCGCGCATTCGTGCTAACCGCCCCGCATCCCGGCGCAGCCGCGCTTTTGCCCGTATTTTCCGGATCGAGATCATGCCCACCGATACCAAGAGCGTCGCTCGCGCCCTGCTTTCCGTTTCCGACAAGACCGGCATCGTTGCCTTCGCCGAAAAACTGCATGCGCGCGGCATCACGCTGGTCTCCACCGGCGGCACGCATCGCATTCTGGTCGAGGCCGGCCTGCCGGTGCTGGAAGTCTCGGAGGTGACGGGCTTTCCGGAAATGATGGACGGGCGGGTCAAGACCCTGCATCCCAAGGTGCATGGCGGGCTTCTGGGTATCCGGGCCAATCCCGAGCATCAGGCGGCGATGTTCGCCCATGGGATTGAGGCGATCGATCTGCTCGTGGTCAATCTGTATCCGTTCGAGGCCACCGCTGCTGCCGGCAAGCCCTATGATGATTGCGTCGAGAATATCGATATCGGCGGCCCGGCGATGATCCGCGCCGCTGCCAAGAACCACCAGGATGTCACCGTCGTCGTCGATGCCGCCGATTACGAGGCCGTGCTCGCTGACCTCGACGCCCATGACGGCCATACCACCCGGACCCTGCGCAGGCGCCTCGCGCAGAAGGCCTATGCCCGCACCGCCGCCTATGATGCGGCGATCTCCAACTGGCTCGCGGGCGAACTCGTCATCGACGCGCCGGATTACCGCGCTCTCGGCGGGGCTCTCGCCCAGGAAATGCGCTATGGCGAGAATCCGCACCAGAAGGCGGCCTTCTATACCGACGGCTCGCATCGCCCCGGCGTCGCCACGGCGCGCCAGATCCAGGGCAAGCAATTGTCCTTCAACAACATCAACGATACCGACGCGGCGTTCGAGTGCGTGGGTGAATTCGATCCGGCTGCGGGCGCCGCGATCGTGATCGTCAAGCACGCCAATCCGTGCGGCGTGGCGCAGGACGAGAGCCTTTGCGCGGCCTATGAGAAGGCGCTGGCCTGCGATCCTGTCTCGGCCTTCGGCGGCATCGTCGCCATGAACCGTCCGCTCGATGCGCAGGCCGCGGCCAGGATCGTGGAGATCTTTACCGAAGTGATCATCGCGCCGGATGCCGATGAAGAGGCCATGGCCATCATCGCGGCCAAAAAGAACCTGCGGCTGCTGCTCACCGGCGGCATGCCGGATCCGCGCGCGCCGGGGCTCGCCATACGCAGTGTCGCCGGCGGCCTGCTGGTGCAGGGGCGCGACGCGGCGATGGTCGACGACATGGATCTGAAGGTGGTGACGAAGCGTGCGCCGGATGTGCGCGAGATGGCGGATCTGCGCTTCGCCTTCCGCGTTGCCAAGCACGTCAAGTCGAATGCGATCGTCTATGCCCGCGACGGCGCCACGGTCGGGATCGGCGCCGGCCAGATGAGCCGGGTCGATTCCTCGCGCATCGCGGCCTGGAAGGCGGGTGAAGCGGCGCGCGCGCAGGGATTGAGCGAGAGCCTCGCCAAGGGCTCGGTCGTGGCGTCGGACGCGTTCTTCCCCTTTGCCGACGGCCTTCTCGCCGCAGCCGAGGCGGGGGCGGTCGCCGTGATCCAGCCCGGCGGCTCGATGCGCGACGAGGAGGTGATTGCCGCCGCTGATGAGGCCGGTCTCGCCATGGTCTTCACCGGCCACCGGCATTTCCGCCATTGATCGGGGGAGGGCGGGCGATGATCAGCATCCACGGCTATGCCATCGTCTGCCGGCACGATCGCATCGCCGATGCGAACGGCGCCTTCCCGCCGGTTTTGATGAACGAGGCGGATTGGGCGTATTTTCAGGCCGAACTCGACCGGGCGGATCTGTGTGTTCTGGGCAGTGCCAGCCACCGCGCCACGCCCAACCGGGCCAATCGCCGGCGCCTCGTCATGTCGCGCGGTGCCGAGGGGTTCGAACAGCGCGAAGATGCCTGGTGGTGGGCGCCGGAAAGGGTCGCCTTCGACGAAGTCTGCGCCCGGCTCCTGCCCGACGGCGGGCGTATCGGTGTGCCGGGTGGGCAGGTCGCCTTCGACTATTTCCTGCATGAGAGCCCGCCGGGCCTGCGTTTCAGCGAATTCCACCTCTCACGCGCCACCCGCGCCGCCATCCCCGACGGGCGCGGGCTCCTGCGCGGTGTCGATGCGGGGCGCGACGCAGACGGGTTGCTGCGCGAATACGGGCTGATGCCGGGCGCCACCAGGGTGATCGATGCCGATGCCGGGGTCGATCTGACGGTTTATATGGCGCATCCGCGATAGGCTCCGGCGAAGACCGCGCGACCAGCCGGCTTGCTCACCGGGTGGTTTTCCCGTTAAGCCGTTTCCGCACGCAGCGGAGACGGCGACGGATGCGGTTATTGCTCGGCCTTTCTCGGTGTATCGACCGGGTGAACGCCCTGATCGGCAGGGCCGCCTCCTGGCTGGTTCTGGCCGCGATCCTCGTCGCTGCCGGGCTCGCCCTTTCGCGGCGGCTGTTTTCCGTATCGTCGAATGCCTGGTACGAATCGCAATGGCTGTTCTTCGCGGCGATCGTGATGCTGGGCGCGGCCTGGACGCTGCGGCTCGACCGGCATGTGCGCATCGACATCCTGATCTCCCGCGCTCCGCCCGCCTATCGGCGCCGGCTCGACATCATCGGGCATGCTCTGATGCTGATCCCGTTCTGCGCCCTGCATGTGTGGCTTGCGATACCCTGGTTTTACCGCGCCTTCGAGAGTGGCGAGACCTCGCCCAATCTCGGCGGCCTGCCGCTCTGGCCGATCCGGCTCGTCATCGTGATCGGGCTGAGCCTGCTGCTGGCGCAGGCCATCTCGGAACTGATCAAGCGGATAGCCGGGCGCGCCTGAGGCGGTTTGCATCCCCTGCACGGGCATGACAGATTTCCCTGACAGCGATTTCGAGACGGGGAGCCGGCATGAGCCAGAACAGCAACGACGCGAATCGGCAATCCTGGAAAACCGCCTATCGCTCATTCTATTATGTCGATGCGCCCGAGCCCGTCGCCCCGCCCCTCGATCCGGCGACGACGGCCCTGCTCGTCATCGACGTGCAAAACACCTATCGCGATCGGCCTGATCCGCAGACGCTTTCAGCCCAGGAGCGCGCGCGCTACGATGCCTGGACCCCGTTCCACGCGCGTTTCGAGAATGTGCTCGTTCCCAATATCAGCGCGCTGCTGACGCATTGCCGGGATCTCGGCGTCGAGTGCATGTTCGCGCGCATCGCCGCCCTCAAGCGCGACGGGCGCGACCGCTCGCTGAGCCAGAAGCTGCCCGGCTGGAACAATATCCTGCTGCCGCATCGCGATACGCCGTCGCAGATCGTTCCCGAACTCGCGCCGCTGGAGGACGAGATCGTGGTCGCCAAGACCACCGATTCGGCGGTGACCGGCACCAATCTGCGGCTTCTGCTCGACAACATGGGCATCCGCACGGTGATCTGCGTCGGCGTCTTCACCGATCAATGCGTCTCTTCCACCGTGCGTTCGCTGGCGGATGAGAGTTTTCATGTGGTGGTGGTCGAGGATTGCTGTGCGGCGGGGACAGACGCACTGCATCATCGCGAGCTGGAGATCATCAACAATATCTACTGCAACGTGATGGCTTCCGATGAATTGCGTGCGCTGATCGATGCGCAAGTGGGGGCAAAAGACGCCTGAGGCTCATTCAATGATGAGCAGCTCGATGCGGCGGTTGCGGGCCTTGTTGGCATCGCTGTCATTGGGCACCAGCGGTTCGGTCTCGCCATAGCCGACGGCGGTCAGGCGCGCCGCATCGATCCCGCGTGCAATCAGCGCGCCGCGCACCGAATCGGCGCGCTCCTGCGACAGGCGCAGATTGATCTCCGCCGGACCGTCCGAATCGGTATGGCCGCCGATCTGCACGGGCGCGGGGGCACATTCGTCGACGAGGACGGCGAGCGCATCCATCAGCGGCGCCGCGTCGTTATCAAGGCCGGTTTCGCCGGAGGCGAAGATGATGGGTTCGCCGGCGAGCTTTTCGGATATCTCGGCCTGGCACATGGCGATATCGGGAATCTCCGGCAGGGCCGGCTCGGTGATCGTCAGCTGCATCTCCCAGCCCTGCGGGATGCGCCCGTCGAGGCCGCGCATCAGGCTCTCCTGCGTCTGCGCATAGAGCGCCTCACCCTCCACCGCGATGATGCCGTCAGCGATACGCGCCTCTCCCTCGGCGAGGCGCGACAGGGCGATCAGACCGGCGATCCCGGCTTCGACGATGCCGGGGTCGAGATCGGGATCGGCCCGCAGGCCGGATTCGAAGGCGAGCGTGGGGAAGCGTTCATGGGCGGTCTCGCGAAACAGGTTGACCAGATCGAGATCCGGCAGTGTCCCGTTGACGCGGATGCGCGCATCGCTGCGGCGCAGGGTGAGGCCGTTTTCGCCGGTCGTCGCGTTGCCGGCACCCGCCTCGTCTGCGCGCGCGCCCGAGCTTATCGAGCCCGTCACGGCGACGCCATCGCGCGCGCTGTCGGGTGCCTGCGTCGCAGTCAGGGCGGGCCCCGCCTCCGGCAGATCGGCGAAGCGTTGCATGCCCTCATAAAAGAGAGCTGCGCTGGCAGCACCTGCGCACAGGATCGCGACGGCAATGAACAGACGCATACGAAACCCCTGGATCCACGCTTTGCCCGGCGACGCGAATCGCAAGCCGGTCCCCGCGCTCTTGCGCGCAGAGGATGACGAAAACGAGGCCGGTCTGGCAAGTGGTTTGCGAAAACCCGCGCCGGCTCACGCCGCCTGCTGCTGCTCGAGGGTCAGAACCGCGACCGTACGTACCTGATATCCCGAGGCAATGTCGTTATAGCCGATGGCGCGGATGAAGATATCATGGTTGCGCAGCATCTGGATGAAGGGGCGGCGGATATCCGGGGGCACGATGAAGATCGGTTTTTTCGCATCTTCGAGAATCGAGGGCAGGCGCTCCTTGACATGGGCGATGAAACGCTCGACGAAATCCTTGCCCGGAGGCGGGCCGCCCTGGGGGTCCGGGTTGAGCATGCGGCGGAAATTCGTTTCGCAATCCGGGCCGAGGACCATGCCGGCAATGGTTTTATTCTCATCAGCAACCGAATGGCAGATCTGCCGCTGCAGGAAGGTCCGCACCACTTCCGCGTAGCCATCGGGCTCCTTGGCGCGCTGGGTCGCCTGGACGAGGCCTTCGAGGATGAGCCGTGGCGGTGTCAGGCCGATCTGCTCGGCGAGCAGGCGGCGCAGGGTCTCCACCATGTTGAGCAATGGCATGAGCTGCTGGATGTCATTCGCCATACGCCCGACCGCTGGCTGGATATCCTCGAGCCATTGCTGGGCTTCCGGCACGCCGAAGAGTTGTGCGGCGTGTTGCCTGCGGACCTTTTCGACTTCAGTCGCGTATTGTTGCGCTTGTTGGTCAGTCATTGGCTTGGGCGGTGCCAGACCATCAATACGTAAGGTGACCGCTGGCACGTTATCGATACTGATGGAAAAAACGCCGTCATCGAGCTCGTCTGCATATTTGAAACCGACTGGTGGTGCTGAGAATCCCATCATTAGAAGAAATGCCTTTTTTCCCATTTCCACATACCGATACGCCGAATCCGGACACAACAAGGCCAGCGTCGCTGCATTCGCTCCGACCACGATGATATCCCCCTGCTGCGCCGGGCGAAGCGGCAGCGAAGCATCATTGAGCGGATCCATCGGCTGATCCTCGGGCGCGCCGTCGGGCAATGCCGGCGGTGGCGTATCCGCCGGGGGCGGCGCGCCTTCGCCCGTTTCGGGCGCAGGGGGCGTACCCGTATCCTGTTCCGTCTTGGCTTTCGCCTTGGTCGGATCGCGCCCCATGCGCCAGGCGACGTAGCATAAAGTGCCGCCCAGAATCATGAAGACGATGGTGGGAAAGCCCGGTGTGAATCCCATGCCGATCGCAACGAAACCGGCAACGCCGAGCGCCTTGGGTTCGGCGCCGAGCTGCCTGGTGATATCGCGGCCCAGATTGGAACTCGTATCCGTGGTGACGCGGGTGACGATGGTGCCGGCGGCGAGCGCCATGAACATGGCGGGAATCTGGGCGATCAGCCCGTCACCGACCGAGAGCAGCACATAGAGCTGGCCCGCCTCCCCGGCGGAGAGGCCGCGCTGCATCATGCCGATGGTCATGCCGCCGACCAGGTTGATGAAGACGATGATCAATCCGGCAATGGCATCGCCCTTGACGAAACGCATGGCGCCGTCCATCGCGCCGTAGAACTGCATTTCGAGCTGCAGCGTCTGGCGCTTGTCGCGGGCCTCCTCGGCGGTGATGTCGCCGTTGCGCGCGTCATTGTCGATGGACATCTGCTTGCCGGGAAGCGCATCGAGGGTGAAGCGGGCCGAGACTTCCGAAATCCGCTCGGCGCCCTTCGTCACCACCATGAACTGGACGGTGGCGATGATCAGGAAGATCACCAGACCAACCACGAGATTGCCGCCGATGACGAATTCGCCGAAGGCGACGATCAACTGGCCGGCATCGCCGGTGGCCAGGATCAGGCGCGTCGTCGCCACCGACATCGCCACCCGCAACATGCTGGTGAGCAGGATGATCGAGGGGAAGGAGGACATCTCGAGCGGATGCTTGAGATAGGTGGCCGAGATCAGGATCACGAGCGACACGGTCAGATTGACGGCCAGCAGCCCGTCCACCAGCCAGGTCGGCAGCGGAAAGACCAGCATCACGACGATCATCACGAAGAAGAAGGCGAAGACCAGATCCTGGCGCTTCGACATCTCCGCGAGCAGGCGGTTGATCAGGCTCATCGCGAGAATTGTCCCCGGTTCGCGATTTCTACCAGGCGTAGCTTACACGCTCGAGTAGTCCGTCCCGGTTAACGACAATGGCTTTTTCGTCGATTTTTTCGATCAACCCGCCACCGGGCAGGCTTTGCCCTTCACGGTAACGCTGCCCATCCGCCCCGATGGCGAAGGTCTCGGGGCGCAGCACCACTGCGGAGAAGAAAGGATCCTCGCGGGGCTCGGCGGTGATTGCCATGGTGATCGTGGCGGCTGTGCCATCCTGGAAGGCCCGCATCACGTCGATGGCGCGCTCGCGTTCGCCCGGGCTCAGTGCGCCGCTGACGAGAATGCCGTCCGCCTCCGGTGCCACGACGAGCGGTGGTACGAGATTGGCATCAAGAAGTCGCGCTTGCAGGCGTTGGGCAGCGTTGGCGAGGTCGACCGGCGCTTCCGCTTTGTCCGGCGCCGCGAGATCTGCGGGTGGGGTTCGCGTGACGCTGCGCAGCCGCGAACCTTCCGGCTGCGCCGGCGCTTCGGAGAGATCCGGTGCGGCGGGCTCGGCTTGCGGCGGGGTCGGTGCCGGTGCTTCCGGTCGCGGCAGCGGTGTCGAGAGCAGCCAGCCGGCGAGCGCGAGGAGCAAAGCGCCGGTGAGCAGCACGGCCGGGCCGGAGGGCGCCTTGGCGAGGGGCTGGCTGCGCGGTGCGAGATCGACGCTGAAAGCGTAATCGGAGGCGATCGCAAATTGCGCGCGATCGGGAAACTGGACCGGGCGCCCCACGGGCAGGTCACGACCGCGCGCGGCGACGCCGTTGCAAAGGGCGGTGAGCGTGATCATTCCCGCCGAGCCGATGCGCTCCAGCCGCATCACCAGCACTTCCGGCGCATCGATATCGGTGATCACGACATCACATTCCGGGTCGGCACCCACAATGATCTCGCCGGCATCGAAGCGGTCCTCGAAGCAGGGTGCGCCGCGATCGCTCACGGTGACCCGAAAATCGCCCTCGCGCGCGGCTGCCGTGGCCGCAGCCGCGCGCAACTCCGCCTCGACGCGCGCGGCATCGGGCAGATCATCCGGCGATATCCCTGGCGCATTCCGGTCGTCGGGCGGATCGGGCCCGGGTTTCAGGCGGTTTTTCAGGGCTGCGAGCATGGCGGCCCCGTCACTCGCCGGAGCGGGCGCGCTGCCCGAAGCGGATCACCTCGACCGGTGTGTCGATCTCGACCGGCGCGCGCAGGCCGACGATGATCGATTCGATGCGCGCCGAGAGGCGCGGCGGCGCGAAGACGCGGGCGATGCCGTTCGATTCGTCGACTTCCAGCGCGAAATCCGCATTGACCAGCCCGAACCGGGCAATCGCATCGCGGATCTGCCGATCACTGGTGCGCCCGATCTGGAAGGTCTTCACCGTTGCCGTATCGGCGCGGGCAATGTCGATCAGATCCCGCTCGGCGAACCAGACCAGATTGAAATCGGCTCCGAGCCCGTCGAGGATTTCCTCCAGCGTCCCCTCCAGCCGCTGCCGGTTGACGATCTCGCGTTCCAGCCGGTCATTGAGACGCATGCGCAGACCGGCAATGCGGGCGAGATCGTTGAGGACATCGGCAAGCGGGCGCTCGCTGACATGCATGAGTATGTCGGTGGTGAGTTTTTCGTGGTGGGGGGGGGTGTGGGTGTCGGCTTGGTTGAAGCGAACAATTGGTTTTTCGCCAGCGTCACCTGGCTGCTCCGGAGTGACGGGGCGTGTCTGCGTTGTACCGTGATCACCATGCGTCAATGGCAGAAAAGCTTCGGCACGATCTCCCGACCAGCCGGCCATGCCAAGACTGGCGAAGAATACCAATATAGGGAGCCTGTACCCGTTACGTGCCAATGTCGCGCTCTTTATCGCTTGCCGTCATAGAGGTCATGTGTGCTGCAGTGAAGCATACTAGCGAAGATTGTGCATTTTGGTTAATTTCAAGAATAATTTTTAATTATGTAAAAGTGTGAAGATATAATTTTTATATATATAAAACTTTTCATTGACATACATTTAAAAGTTTGATAGGAATTAACTGTATATATTTGAAAAGGAGACATCACAATGATTGGTTTTTTGGCAGATATCGCTGGCGGTGCCTTTAACGGTGCATTGGGTTCAATTACTGAGAAACTTCCGGGTGGGGATTTTATACAGAATGCGGTTGGGAATCTCACCGGGCAAAATGGTCCTCCGGGTCTCTCCGTTGAGGACCAGATGGAACTTTCTGGGCAAGATACTGCTGATCAATTGGGTCTTTTAGCTCACGATACGGGTAACAGTCTGACTACATCAGTAGCCGGTGATGCAGCTGATGATATCATTACTGACACGAGGACCGAGATTGAGCGAGGAAACACCGTTAGGGATACTATTGATGAGACTACTCAGGCCATGGCCGAGGGAGATAAAGAATTTTTCGCATCATTGTTCGGTGCATAACCATTAAAACTGTGTGTGCGGGCAGTTTATTGCCCGCACACTTATTGTAGATCCTAGGAGAGTAAAATGTCCAGTTTCGACATCCGATCGCGAATAGAAAGGGCGAACGAACGAGCCGATGAATTACGGAAGGCGATTATTAATTCTGCAGAATATTCAACTGCGTTCAGTTTATATGCGGGAGCGATAGAAAACCTTGTAGATAAATCTCAACAGCAAACCGCCCTTCAACGTACTTATGGTCAGACGAATCATACAATCATACAAGGACAAATCGATCAATACGCAGAGAAATACGACCAGATTGAAAGCTGGATGCGCCACTACGGCTGACACCTCCCATCCCACCACCCCAGCCCATTAACCCTATCCGCACACCCAACCCCCGATCCATTAATCCTTCATTGACTCTCTGCCCCATCCCCGCAACCATGCATCGCAGGTTCACAAGTGACGCATGCAGGGGAAAGCGACATGGCGGAGGGAATCGGTAATACGTCCTCGGTGACGACCGACACCACGTCGGCAATGCTG